>JAGHTP010000051.1 GCA_018065265.1 Candidatus Cryptobacteroides aphodequi
CGGTAATTCCCGAGATTACAGGAACGCCGTTAAAGACTTTTGCCGTTACAGTGAAGGCGCCCTTGAAGCGCAGTCCGACGTAAGCACCGGCGCTCTCAAGCCCGGTGCCGTAGAGGAGAAGTCCGCCGGTAGCATCCTGAACGAATACGTTGGAGCCGTTGATATAGGTAACTTCAACAAAATTTTCGGGGTCGAGGATGAACTTTGTAGCTCCGCCGAGAATGGCTGCGTTGACTGCAGCGCAGCTCGTGTATGTTTCAAGGTCGGGCTGGGGCTCGGTACCCTTCTTGTGAGAGATGTAGTATGCGCTGCCGGCCTGTACTGTACTCTCGTATTCGGTGCGGAGAGCCTTGATGGTGATGGTATCATTGACTTCGAGGCCGAGTGAGTCGACATAGTTCTTGATGCGCTCGGCGCCCTTCTCCTTGTAAAGGCCGTAAACGTAAACGGATCCGGTCTCGTCTTCCATGTAGAAGTCGTTGTACGTAGGATTATCAATATTGGTAATCTTACCGGTGAGCTGATACCAGTCCAGAGAGCTTACCGGAGCAGCATTGAAGTCGGCGATGGTTGTTGCGCCATGGTCCGTCTCGGTAAGAACTGCGCCCTTATCCTCGAAGGTGGTCATCATCACGTTTACTATGGCGATGTCACCATTCTTGGTTGTTCCGATGGTATATCCGGTAGCGGCAATCCTGTGTCCGTTGAGGTTGCCTACATTCTCGATAGTTGCGTACTGGAGACGGGCGATGGTGGTACCTTCGTCAGCAAGGGCGATATTGTAATAGCTGCCATCGACGGTAAGGATACCTTCGAAGCTGACGTAATCGACAGTCTTGACCTCAGCGTTATACCACGCTACAAACGCGTCGTAGTCGTATCCCACTGCTGTAGGATGAGCGAAGTCGTCTTTGTGGCCGACCTTATCGACAATTGCAGCTGCAGTGAACTGGTTGAATCCGCCGTATGCAGAGACAACGCCACTTATGGTAATCTCGTCGCCGATTACAAAATCAACAGCGGCATTCTTGTAATAAAGGATATAGCCCGTGCCATCAGTAACGAGGCATCCACGCGAATAAACACCGGCGACGGTACCCTTGACATTGAATGTCTTTTCGGCATCGGTCGAAGCCTGAACGTCTGCAATGCTGTCAAAGCTGGTGACAACACCGCTCTGGGTAAGAGTGATATCGACACTGAATACTCCGTCTGTAGAAGCTACAGTGAAGGTTGCGGTACGCTCGGTTTCGCCCTCGTTGGCGTCGAACTGAACAGTGATCTTTCCGTCTCCGCTTCCGCTTTCGGCAAAGTTCTTGACCCAGTCACCCTCTTTCTTTGTAACGGTCCAGGCGAGGTTGGAAGAAACTGCGAACTCGGCCTCGGTAGCGCTGGCGCCGACGGTCTGGTTCTTGGGGTTGACGCTGAGGTAATCCGTATTGAGCACTACGTCCTTGGTGTCCTCGTACAGGAAAGGATAAACGGTATATTCATCAGCCTGAGGATAAGCACTGAACGTGGTGTAGTTTTCAGAACCATAAGACAGAATGCCTCCGTTGAGGGTAATCTCGAAGGTGCCGTCACCGCGGGGAGCGACAGCCCATGCGTAAGACTCTACGGGAGTCTCGCCAAGGAGGGAGCAGCTCCAAGTCTTGTAGCCGGTCTGCTTCCAGATATAGCGGCTGTTGTACATCTGAATGGTGTAGCCACCCTCAACCTCTGTGAAGATAAGTCCGTTGGTCTCGTCAGGAAGTGTGATGGATCCGTCGGCATTTGCCTCAACAGGTGTTGACTTGGGATAGCCATAGGTGCCGGTATCGCCAAAGAGAACCGGAATCACCAGAGAATTGTCCTGATTTGCAGCAATGGCGACAACGAGGTAAGCCTTCCCCGATGTAATGTTATCAACCTTCACATAGGTATGACGGGTATCAAGGGCGGAATCGCCTTCCTGGTCAACCTTTACCGCTGCATTGATGGACTCGTTTTCAAGAAGAGCGAATACCACCTTTCCCGAACGGGGGCCCTGGGTTGATCCGGACTCGTCCACGTTGTCGGCGGCAGTAACGGTAATGGTGGCATTGCCCGAACCGGTGATGGGATCTATTGTGATCCACTCGGGTGCGGTAGCAATCCATTCACCGTCAGAGGTGATTGTAATCTGCTGTGAAGCAGCATCCTTGGCAGCGAATGTGAGTTCGCCGGGCTCCGCCTGAAGGCTGCTGCCGGCAGGCTTGAGCGGTTCCTTGTTGTTGCAGGAAGACAGCAGCGCTGCCGCAGCAACAATCATGAGGAGAGTTGATTTGAAAAATCTTTTCATCTCTTTGGTTTTTGTAGTGATTAAATATGAATTAGTTCAATTTGCTAGAATGTAAGCTTCACACCGAGCTGGCAACGCCAGCGCGAACTGAAGTCGCTGAGATAAATCGCGTTGTCGGACTTGAAGGAGAATGTGGGAAGGACATTTCCGTCCGCATCGGTGCTGAGCTTGTCGATATTGAGGAGGCTCCTGTTGATGGTGCTGGCGTAATACAGACCCCATTCACGATTGATCAGGTTGCTGAAGTTGATCATGTCGAGGGTAATCTGCACCTTGCGTTTGCTGGCCTTGTCGTAGAAGAAATCCTGAGCGACCTGGAGGTCGAAATGATTCTCGAAAGCACCTATGCCGGCATTGCGCTCACTCCACTGGCCGCGGTGAGAGCTCAGATACTTGTCTTCACGTATGGCTTTCTCGAACTTGGCTGCATCGGAAGCCGAAGTGAAAGGCATCTTGGAAACTTCCGCCGTAGTGGGGATATACATAAGGGTGTTGCCGGCTATGGCATCACCGTTCAAATCGTCCGCTGCGGAAATATCCTGATAGGTGTAAGAATACCTCTGGCCGGACATTCCGGTGTATGCCACGGATACCGATGTACGGAAGATACCGCCATAGATCGGAGAAACGTAGCTTGCGATTGCATTGACCTTGTGAGGTGTATCGTAGATGGAGTATGACAGCGACGGGTTGTTGATATCCACGTCCTTGAGCGTGCTGAGGTTGGAAGCCGCCTGGCTGGACAGACCGTCGTTGGTGTTGTAGGAGTGCCCGAAGGTGTAGGATGCCATGAGGTCAAGACCGAAGTCGAAACGCTTTTCGACCTTTCCACTTACGGAATATGCGTAACCTTCGTTGATGTTGCTCAGTGCGATGATTGTCTTGAAATCATCGGTCTTGGGACGGTAATAGGGAGCGGCACTTGCCGTATTCGCCGCACCGGCGCCGTAGAAGCTGCTCTTGCTTTCGATGGCGATGTTGCGGAAATAGATGTTATTGAACTGCTTGCTGAACAGGCCTTCCAGAGTCAGCTTCCAGCCACCGTCGAATTCCTGGTCGAAGCCTAGGTTTGCGCGGAATACCTGAGGATATTTGAAGTTCTTGCTGAGGGTATTGAGCGTAGCTCCGGAATTCTTGCCTTTGATAAGCCCGGCCTCAACGATATCCTTGTAGGGCTCCGTGGTGATAGGCAGGGTTGCGAGGACTGTCTTGTCGCTCTGCGAGATGCTCTTGGTCTCCATGCCCGTGTTATTGTATGCATTGGAGAGCCATACGAAAGGAACGCGGCCTGTGAAGAGACCTGCACCTCCACGGAGGAGCGACTTGTGATCTTCAGTAATGAACCAGCGGAATCCTACGCGGGGGCTCCAGAGAACAGTGGGAGCGGGAACCACGCCCACCTGCTCGCTCGGGTCGGTGGAATACCTGGCGGCATCGGCATTATAGAGTTCGTTGCATGTAGGTTTGTTGAGGAGCATGGGGACATCTGCGCGGATGCCGTATGTGAGGCTGAAATCACGGCTCGGTTTCCACTCGTCCTGAGCATAGAAGCCAAGCTGGAGGGCATTGGTGGTCGCATACCAGTCCGGACCTGTGACACCGCTCACGGTAGGGTCGGCATAATTGTACGCAAACTGGTTGAAATAGTTCGTGCCGGGGCTGTACAAATCCGGGTAAGCGGTGGCCATGGCGACGGAGAATTCATCGGTACCGGTTGCGAAGAAATCCGCGGCCGTCGAATAATAGTACTGGCCCGTCGCATAGGTGCGGTACGCATTCGCGAAGGAATAGAGTTCGTTGTGGGTACCAATCGTTATGCTGTGGTCGCCGGCTGCAATGCTGAGATTGTCGGTAAGCGTGTAGGTATTGGTCGTGGTCTTGTTGATATACGAGCAGTAGTGGGTACCGAGGTCGAGGATGGTGTTGTCTCCGTTTGTGTAGATGGTAGGGAGAGCATAGGGAACCTCGCGGTGCTCGTTCACAAGAACGGCCGTTGCACGGAGTTCGTTGTGGATATTGTCTCCGATACGGCTGTTGAGTTCTCCGACAAGAGTGTGAGTGCGGTTCACTATGGCATTGTTGGAGTTCTCGAAGTAATATGTCTTGTAGCCTGCGCCGATATTCTCCGAAGATGCGTCAAGAAGCTGATAGCGGAACATGAACTTGTTCCTGTCGTTGATATTCCAGTCGATACGCGCAAGGGCATTGATGGAAGTCTTGTGGCTCTGCTGCGGCTGGAAACCCTCGACTACGGGCTTGCCGAAAATATCCTTTCCGTCAACGGAATAGGTGTTGATATAGTGGTCGATGGCGGCCTGTGCGACTGCGGCATCCAGATAATCATGAGAGGATCCGTCAGGGAGGACTATAGGCGTGAGGAACTTGCGGGCCTCAAGCTCATAGGACTTGTTGACGGGCGAATAGATATTCGGACTGCTGACCTGATGGTACTCGGCGTTCATGAACAGGAAGAGCTTGTTCTTGATGATGGGGGCGCCGACCGTAGCTCCGAAAGTCTGGTTGAGCTGCTCTTCGTACTTCGTGCGGATGCCGAGTTTGCCGTCGCCGCTGTCCTTCAGGGAAGTGACCTTCATGGGATCGGTGTAATCGGTCGTACCGGGAGTCGTGCCGATGAAATCCTGATTGTAGTAATGGGCATAGACCGTTCCCTTCACCTGGTTTGTACCGCTCTTGGTAATGGCATTGATACCACCGCCGGTGAAACCGCTCTGCCTTACGTCGAAAGGAGCTACGACAATCTGAATCTCCTCCACAGCATCAAGCGAGATGGGATTGGCACCCACCATTGCGCCGTTGGTTCCGTCGCTGGAGAGTCCGAAACTGTCGTTTGCAACGGCACCGTCAATCTGGAAACTGTTGTAACGCGAACTTGCACCGGCAATGGAAAGACCGCCCTGCTTGCTGTCCACGGCCTGCGGCGTGTACTTGACGATATCGAACACGCTGCGGTTGATGGTAGGCGTATGCTCCACCTGCTGGAGCGAGAAACTTGCCCCCGCGCCGGTCTTGCTGGCATTGAAAGCGCTTTCGCTCACTACCACGACGGCATCGAGCTCATTGCTGGCTTTCATCACGGCGTCAATCACATAAGGGTCGCCGAGTTTGAGGGTTATGCCTTCGTACTTGAGTTCGCCCATTCCGATGAATGAGACAACAACCTCATACGGGCCGCCGGTACGCATACCGTTGATTGCCCAATGACCCTTGTCGTTGGCAACCGCATAGTACTGTGAACCTGTAGGAGTGTGGACGGCTGTGACGACAGCACCGGCAAGAGCCTCTCCGGAATCATCCGAAACGGTACCTTCCATAGCCGAAGTCGTTATCTGCGCACTTGCAGAAACGGCAGAAGCTATTGCCACGGACAATGACAACAGAAACAGAACAAGTTTTTTCATATATATCAATTATTTGATGCGTTCGAACCGTCACAAATTTACAAAATTTCCTTGACAGAAAAAAACCGGAAACAACAAAAAAACCAGCCGGGCGGAAAGGCCCGGCTGGATGATGGTGTAGTGCTGGTTTTAAATCAACTCAGCTGCGGCATACTAGAAGAACCACTTGGCGCTGAAGAGAATCTGCCAGGTTGAAGAGAGGTCCTTGAAGTTGTTCCATTCAGGAGCCGTGAAGGTGTAGTTGGCACCGTCAAAGTTGAGAATGGTATTGCTGCTCATGACTTTGTAAACACCCCAGTCGCTGTTGATGAGGTTGCCCACATTCTTGATGTCAACACCGAGCTCGAGAGTCTGGGTGCGGCCGGCAACATCGAAGTAGATGTCCTGAGCGGCACGGATGTTAAGCCTGTTGAGCCAGGGTGCCTTGGCACCGTTGCGGACTGAGTATTCTCCACGATGCTTGCTTGTGTACTTGTCGCTTGCAAGGAAGTCGGCGTATGCAGCCTTGTTCTCGGCATCGGCGAAAGGCATGCTCTCAAGTTCAGCATCGGTAGGGATGTAGATGAGCTGCGAAGCGTTGTTGACACCGCCGCTGACATTGTTCATAAGGTAAGATACCCTTGAGTATGAGTAGCTGCTGATGTAACCGATATTGAGACCCTCATAGAAAGCACTGATCTTGGTTGCTGTGCGGTTGCCTTCCTTGATTGTATAGAGAGCGTTTGCGATTACACGGTTGGGAGCAACATAGAATGCATTTCCGAGGCAAGGAGAAACACTTCCGTTGAGGGTGTAGGTGTTTGCGAACTCGGATACCTGGTCGCCGTTACCGTCGGAGAGGCTGGTTGCACCGCTGCGGGTATAGGCTGCGCTGAGGTCGAGGCCGAAGTCGAAGCTTTTGCTGAGCTGTGCGGTTACTGAATAGTAGTGGCCGCTGAGGTCGGTGTTCTTGAGGAGGTAGCCGCCTACCTTGCCGCCGCTGATGCCTTCGCTTACCCATTTCTCACGGGCAGCAGGCTCGCCGGGAAGAGTGACTTCGCCGTCCTTCTTCCAGTTAAGACCATAAGCGTAAACCTCGTTGTAGTTTTTGCTGAACACACCTTCGAGAGTAGCCTTGATGCCGCCGGGGAGTTTGGCGTCGATAGCGAGTGAAGACTTCCAGCTTGAAGGCATCTTGAGGTCTTTGCTGATGATGGTGGTAGATGAAGGAGCTGCAAGATCCTGCTTCTCGAAAGGAGTCGTGCCATAAAGCTGGTTGATGACGTCCTTGCGGTCCTGGTGGAAGTGGATGCCATACTTGTTGGTGCCGTCAGACATCACGTCCTTGTAGATACCCTGGTACTGGAGGCAGTTGCCGTTTCCGATAGCGGATACGAGCCATACGTTGGGAATGCGGCCGGTGTAGATACCTGTACCACCACGGACGATGAGGCTGCGGTCCTTGAGGACATCCCAATTGAAGCCGAGACGAGGCGATACGCTTACGCGTGCAGCGGGAACGTCAGCTGTGCTGAGGCCTTCGAACGAAGTGCCGGGGTTGGCCTTGGCGATTTCTGCAAATGCCTTGTTGTTGTTGTCGGTAGGGATGGAGATGAGAGGGAGCTCGAGACGCAGACCTGCAGTCAGCTTGAAGTAGTCGGAGATGGCAATCTCATCCTGAACGTAAGCTGAGAACTGGCTGTAGTCGAATGAAGGGAATACCTGCTGGGTAGGATCGTCAAGGTTGGCGTGGGTGATCATGAACGCAACGGGACCCGTGCTGGCGCTGGGGTTCTCGACATCCTGCTTGAATGAATCGAATGAATCATAGATATACCAGCCTGCACCGCCCTGCATGTAACCGTTCTTCGAGCGGTTCCACTCGTAGCTGAGACCTGCGATGAAGTTGTTGATACCTACGTGGTATGTGAACTCGTCGGTAGCCGTTACGATAGCGACTTCGCGAAGGTTGCCGTATGTGAAAGGATCGACACCGATGGTGGTGAGGATGGCGTCGGTATCAGAACCGGTGACACCTTCCTTGCTGAGGATATCCACTGTAGGGAAGAGGTCGCCCACGAATGAGCGGGGCTCGTTCTGGTGTGAGTAGGAAACGCGGAACATGTTGTTGCCGTTTCCGTCGAAGAGACGGCTGTTGAGTTCAGCGGCGATAGAGGTGAAGTTCTGCTCCTGGTAGTAGCGGGCAGCCTCATAAGGCATTGCGAATGTTGACTGACGGCCTGCAGAGTAGCGGTTGAACTTGACATCTGTTCCGTTGTAAACATATGAAGAGTTGGTTCCGCCGATAGGGCTCATTGAAGAGCTGGGGCTTGAAGAATAGTAGTTGTGGGTGTGGCTGAAACGGACATTGAGTTTGTTGTTGTCGTTGATGAGCCAGTCGATGCGGGCGAGAACCTTATAGTCGGGAGTCTCGAGTGAGAAGCCCTGGTAGCGTCCGGGGTTGTAACCGAACTTGTCGCCAACGTAAGCCTTCATTTCGTCCATCTGGGCAACGGTGGGACGGTTGTAGTTCTTGCCGTCTCCCCACTCTGCCGAAGCGTCCGGACGAGCCTCGGTGCTTGAACCGGGAACGGTGTCGAAGCTGTACTCGCCATTTACGAAGAAGAAGAGTTTATCCTTGATGATAGGGCCACCTACGGTGAAACCTACGGTATTGTTGAGCATGTCGTTGTTGGCAACCTCAGCGTCACCTACCTTGTAGCCGCGGGTATCCTGGCTTGTGTAGTAGTTGTAAACGGAAGCCTTGAACTCGTTGCTACCGCTCTTGGTGACGGCGTTGATGGAACCACCGGTGAAACCGCTCTGACGAACGTCGAAAGGAGTGATGTTGATACTCATCTGCTCGATGGCGTCAATCGAAATAGGGCTGCCACCTGCGGGGAGGTTGCTGCCGATACCGAAGGCGTTGTTGAAAGCGGCACCGTCAACGGTAACTGAAGAACCGCGGTAGTTGCCACCACCGACTGCGATACCGGAAGTGGTGCTGGAAGCCTGGGGAGTAAGTGCGAGCACATCGTTGAGGCTGCGGCTTACGGTAGGGAGATTCGACAGAGTCTTCTGGCTGACTGCAGTACCGGCACCCGAACGGCGAATGTTCATACCTGCGTCTGAAGCGTCGGAGGTAAGAACAGCGGCGTCAAGGGCAATGGACTCGTCCTGAAGCTTGGCATCGATCTCGATAACATCGGCAAGAGGTGCGGTAATACCCTTGATCTCAGCCTTGGCATAACCAAGCATCTCGACTGTTACGGTGTAAGGACCGCCAGGAGTCACGTTGTTGATGCGATAGTTACCATTGTTGTCGGTAACCGAATAATAAACAGCGCCTGTGGGGATGTAAGTCGCCACGACGGGAGCACCGGCAACGGTTCCCTGGGCATCGGAAACCTTACCTGCGATGGTGGAAGTAGTTACCTGCGCGTAGGCAGAAACTGCAAAAAGAGTCATCGCCAGAGACGACAACAGAGTTTTGATAGTTTTTTTCATAAGAAAAATAACAATTATATATTTTTTTACGGGCACAAAGGTACTACACAAATAGTATGGTAACAACAGAATTTTATCAACGGAGTTATTAACATTTTTACTATCTTTGTGCCCAATACGCTTACGAGGACAGATTTGACTGCTTGCAACCTCGCGTCTAAAAAATGCTAAAATGATGAATTATCTCTTCACGTCGGAGAGTGTCTCCGAAGGTCATCCCGACAAGGTCGCTGACCAGATTTCAGATGCAATTCTTGATGAATTCCTGCGCCAGGACTCCTGCGCGCACGTAGCCTGTGAAACCTTCTGTACCGCAGGGCTTGTGGTAGTGGGTGGCGAAGTCCGCTCAGAGAACGCCTATGTGGACATACAGGAAACCGCGCGCCGCGTCATACGCCGCATAGGCTACACCAAGAGCGAGTACGGGTTCGACGCCGACTCGGCCGGAATCATCTCCACCATTCACGAACAGAGCGCCGATATCAACCGCGGTGTTTCACGCGAGGACGCCCTTGCACAGGGTGCCGGCGACCAGGGCATAATGTTCGGCTATGCCTGCCGCGACACGCAGGAGTATATGCCGTTCGCCCTCTCGCTTTCGCACAAGCTTCTGCTCGTGCTTTCCGACATCCGCCACAACCACAGCGAGCTGATGCCCTACCTGAGGCCCGACGCCAAGAGCCAGTTCACCATCGAATTCTCCGCCAAGCACAAGCCCTTGCGCGTGCACGCGATTGTGCTCAGCACCCAGCACGACGAGTTCGACACCGATGAGGCGATGCGCAAACGCATCGAAGAGGACGTTCGCAACATTGTGCTCCCCAGGCTCATTGCCAGCCTGCCCGCAGAGACCGCGGCACTTTTTGACGGCAATTTCATCCTTCACGTCAACCCTACCGGCAAATTCGTGATCGGCGGGCCTGCCGGCGACACCGGTCTTACTGGACGCAAGATTATCGTTGATACCTATGGCGGCCGTGGCGCCCACGGTGGCGGCGCATTCTCCGGAAAGGACCCTTCGAAAGTTGACCGCAGCGCCGCATACGCAGCAAGGCATATCGCCAAGAACCTCGTGGCGGCAGGCGTTGCCGACGAAGTGCTGGTCCAGCTTGCCTACGCCATCGGCGTGGCTCGTCCGGTGAGCATCTTTGTGGAAACTTACGGCAGCGAGGCGCCCGCTCTCAAAGAGCGTTTCGGTGGAGATGAGGCCGCACTCAACGCCTTCATCGCTTCGAAGATCGATGAGCTCTGGGACCTCCGCCCGGCAGCAATCGTGGAAAGATTCGGCCTCAAAATGCCTATCTACGAGGTTACGGCTTCATACGGCCATATGGGACGCGAGCCTTTCGTACGCGACGAGCGCATACGCCGTCCCGACGGCAGCTGGGAGACCGTTCCGGTCCAGTTCTTCGGCTGGGAGAAGCTCGATATGGTGGATGAAGTCCGCAAGTCCATCCTCGGCTGAAACGCCGCGACCTCACACAAAACAGGGTCAGACTTCGACCCAATGAATCTTTACGCCTGACCGCTCCATTCCGCGGAACCAGGTCATCTGGCGTTTTGCGAACTGATGTATGGCCGTGGCAAGAAGGGTGCGCATCTGCGCGAACTCCAGCTCGCCCAGCACATACTGCGTAACGAACTTGTATTCAAGGCCGTAGGATATGAGCGTCGCGGCCGGGACACCCGAAGCCAGAAGGGTGCGCATCTCTTCGACCATACCGGAGGCGAGCCTTTCGTCGAGCCGCGCGTCAATGCGGCGGTTACGCTCTTCCCTTTCCACCAGCGTGCCGATGAAAAAAACTTTTCCGGGCAGAGCGGGATTGGCCGCGCATACCTGGGAGTCGCTGCGCGATTCGTCGCTCAAGGGGCGTTTCGTCTCGAAATCGTACCCTGCCGTGACGGCCGAGATGTACAGCCCGGTGCCGCCGCACAGGACGGGAACGCGCCCGCGGGAACGGATATCGGCCCAGGCGGCGCTGAAATCTTCCTGGAAGCGGTGGACGTTGTACTGCTCGCCCGCGTCGGCTATGTCTATGAGGTGATAGGGCACGTCGCCGTACTCTTCGAGGTCCTTGCCCGTGCCTATGTCCATTCCGCGATAGACCTGGCGGCTGTCGGCCGATATGATTTCGCCGCCGAGCGCGCGTGCCAGTGCGACCGCATAGCGCGTCTTGCCCGAAGCCGTGGGGCCGAGCACGCACACGAGGTCGTACTCCCCTGCCGCGATGGCGGCCTTCAGCTCCTGAATATCAACGACTTCAGGCTCGGGAAGAGGTGCGGGAACGGGCTTGCGGCTCTTGGACATAGCGATATCTGTTATGAGCGCTCGAGTTCACGGCGCAGGTCATTTTCCTTGATGGTCTGGCGTTTGTCGTACTCTTTCTTGCCTTTTGCAAGAGCTATGTGAAGCTTGGCAAAACCGTTTTCGGCGATATAGGCTCGCACAGCCACGATTGTGAGTCCCTTCTGTTTGTCGGCCTGGGCCAGATGCCGCAGTTCCTTCTTCGTCAGGAGGAGTTTGCGGTCGCGCAGAGGTTCGTGCCCACCCCAGGAGCCCCAGAAATAGGTGGCTATGTTCATTCCGCGCACGTAGAGTTCGCCGCCGGAAAAATAGCAGTATGCGTCCTGCAGCGAAGCCTTTCCGGCGCGGAGGCTCTTTATCTCCGTGCCGACCAGCACTATGCCGGCATCATACTCCTCGAGGAACTCGTAATCGAACGAAGCCCTCTTGTTGTTAATCTTGACTTTGCCTGAAGGACGTGCCATACTAGCGGAAAAGGTATGAGAAAGTGTAATATGTCATCACTCCGGAAGCGATGAGCTTGACTCCGGTGGTGAGGATAAAACCGAGGAAAGCGCCTATGGCGGCCTTGATGGAAGTTCCCAGGTCGCTGTCGGCTACGATGAGCTCGCCTATGAAGGCGCCCAAAAGGCTTCCGGCTATCATTCCGATAGGAGTGAAGAAAATACCTGCGAAAAGACCTATCATCGCACCTGTCGAAGCGGCCTTGTGCCCACCGGTCACCCTTGTGAGCGCAGCAGGAACCACATAGTCTATGAGGGTGAGGCCAATGACGATGGCAAGCCACACGCCAAGGAACGTCAGGGACATCTCAGCCTTGTCCGAGAAAAAGACGAAAAGCAGAGATACCCAGTTGAGCGGAGGACCCGGGATGCCGGGGAATATGCTTCCGAGGAAGCCGAGAACTGCGGCAATTATTGCCAGAATTGCAAAAACGTCCATTTTACTTCTTGTTTGGCTGATGCGAAAAAGAGCGGCGCGGGCCTTCCAGTTCGCGCCAGAGAGCGGTGTCGAACTCTTCAGGATGCACGTACGGGCCTTCTTTATCGATCACGAATGACATATATGTAATCTTGTACCCCTGTTCGAGGAACATCTTTTCGTAGAAGGTCTGCACTTCCCGTGCCACTGACGGAATGTCACCGGACGAGAGCGGATCTTCACCGTAGAGGTCGGTCGTGCAGCACTGGACCTTCAGACCGTTGGCACGGCACACGGCGGCCGTGTACTCGTGAAGGAAGCGGCTGTCGGTCTTCAGATGCACTTTTCCGCCCGGCTTGAGAATTTGGCGGTAACGCTCGAGGAAAAGAGGCGAAGAAAGTCTCGAATTCTCGCTTTTCATCTGCGGGTCGGAGAATGTCAGCCAGATTTCATCCACTTCTCCGGGGGCGAAAAGAGCTGTGAGGAACTCTATCCTCGTGCGGAGGAAAGCAACGTTCCCGAGACCCTCGGCCGTGGCGGTCTTTGCGCCGCGCCACAGACGCGCTCCCTTGATGTCAACACCGACATAGCAGCTGCCGGGATTGCGGCGGGCAAGGTCAATGGTGTATTCACCCTTGCCGCAGCCAAGTTCCAGGACGAGCGGACATTCCTGCCCGGCCCCGCCGAACATGGTCTTCCTCCAGTTACCTTTCACCGGATGGTCCGTAAGAGCGAAATACCCGCCCTCACCCAGGATGTCCGAAGCCGATGGCTGCAGAAGGCAGCTGAATGTCTCGTTCTCGGCGAACTTGCGCAGTTTATCGTGTCCCATTTTTCTTGCTTTTCAATCCAAGGCCGCAGAAACCCTCGGGCGCTCCGGCCAGTCTGACAGTTATGGTCCATTCCCCCGCTTCGGGCAGAATCACGCCGCTGCGGTAAGCGAACACCCGGCCCCGGGCCCCTCCTCCGTCGGCATAGACGGTTTCGGCCAGCGCGGCGGAATCCTTCGCGGAAGGCGCATACCAGCGCACATCCATCTCCAGCGGCGATTTTGCTCCATGTGCAACGGCGCGCAGTTCGTCCGAGCGGGTATAGAACGAAAGGTCGTATATATTCAGCGTATCCGACACCGGAAAGACGAACGAGTAAACGGCGTCAGGTGCATCCTCCGCCCGCACGAAGACTTCGTAACCCGAAGGCTCCGAACAGGCACAGCACAGAAGCGCTGCTGAAAGCAGGATGGCGGCCGTCCTCCTCATTCCCTATTGTTCCTTGGGAGCTTTTGCCGACTCCTTTCCTCCTTTGCCACGGCCGTGCGAATGGCGCGAACCGCGGTTCTTTTTCTTCTTTGGCGAATCGAAACGCGAGATGCTTCCCTCGCCCACCGCCGTCACGAATTCGGGCGATGCGGCCAGGGGCTCCTGGCGAAGCGATTCGGGTTTCTCGCCACGACGGTTCATCTCAAGAACCTCGTACACGTCGTCGGCCGTGAGGGGGAAGAGCTGAGCGTCCGAAGTCTTGTCGTACGAGAAATACATAGTCTCGGCAAGGATATCGGTCTTGCGCAAATAAGCCAGACCGTCTTCGAACTCGAGCGGGCCGTTCAGGCGAGGAATTCTCGACTGTGCGTCCATATAAGTGGGCACCTCGTAGTTGATGCAGCACTTGAGCTTTCCGCACTGACCGGCGAGTTTCTGGGGATTCAGCGAAAGGTCCTGGCAGCGCGCAGCCGATGTGGATATGCTGCGGAACAGCGTTATGTGCGAAGCACAGCACAGTCCTCTTCCGCACACACCGAGGCCGCCTATGAGGCCGGCTTCCTGGCGTGCGCCAATCTGCTTCATCTCAATCTTTATGCGGAACTCTTCTGCGAAGACCTTGATGAGCTGACGGAAATCGACCCTGCCGTCGGCGATGTAGTAGAATATGGCCTTGGTGCCGTCACCCTGGAACTCGACGTCTCCGATCTTCATCTCCAGGCCCATCTGGGCCGCGATCTTGCGGGCTTCGATCATCGTCTCCTGCTCGCGGGCGGTGGCTTCCCTCCATTTGTCTATGTCGTTCTGGCGGGCCTTGCGGTAAATCTTCTTGAATTCGGAGGTTTCGGGATCGATCCTCTTTGCCTTCATCTGGCGGAGGACCATAGGCCCTTCGAGGGTGACGATGCCCAGGTCGCAGCCGCTCGTCGCCTCAACCACAACCTTGTCGCCGACCCTGATGCTCTGGCCGGAGTCGTTGCGGTAGAAGCCCTTGCGCGTGTTCTTGAAACGCACTTCGTATATGTCGCCGTGCTCCAGCGCGGGAACACCCTTGAGCACGTTGTAGTCCGAGAGCTTGCAGCAGCCTTCCTTGTACTCTATGCCGGAATCGCCTTCTGGCGAGGGCGTGTGCACAACACAGCCGCGGAAGCAGTCGTATGTAATCTTTTCGTTCATTTTGAGGATATATATAAGCGATCGCAAAGATCGGTGAATATTATTTTGGGTGCAACGTTGCGGCCTATCAGGTCGTCAGCGCGCGAAACAGCATCGAGAGCGGCGCGTGGAAACTTGCGCGGGAGCCTCCCGGCAAGAGCGCGGTCAGCCTGCGGAACCTGTGCGGCAAGGCCATCCAGCCCCTGCTGGCAAAGGAAAATGCCGCGAAGGCGCTCCGAAAGCGAAGCGCAGAAAGAGCGCATCTTCTCGCGCGAAGGCAGAGCGGCGGCTTCGTCACTCTCAGCGAGCGCGGCGCCAAGGTCGTGCGCGGCAAGCGCTTCCAGAAGAGCGGTGCATATTCCTTCGTACAGAGCGTCCTGCCCTGCGGAAGAACTCCGCTCAGCGGGGGCTATGCGAATCCTCTGGCAGCGTGAATAGATAGTTGGCAGCACCGATTCGGGCGAGTGGCTGATGAGCACGAACTGCGTCTTCACCGGGGGCTCCTCGATGGCCTTGAGCAGACGGTTCGCCGCCTCGCGGTTCATCTTTTCGGGCAGATACACCACCACGGCACGATAACCGCCTTCAAGCGCTGAAAGGCCGAGGACATCGAGCAGGCGCTTCGACTCGTCCACCTTGATCATAGCGGTTTTGCCCTCTATCCCGAGAGCTTCCTGAAGTTCGGCTTCGGTAAAGGACTCGTTCCCGGAGAGAAGGGCTCTCCATTCGGATAGGTAATCCAGCGAAGTGCCGTTGTTCACGGGGAACACGTAATGTACGTCAGGGTGGATATGTTTGGCTATCTTGTTGCAGGAAGGGCAGTTATGGCAGGCTTCGTCGCCGGCGTTACGGCAGAAGAGGTGGCTCAGGAATGCGTGGGCGACCTTCATCGCCTCGCCTCCGTCATCCTCGTGAAGGAGGATGGCGTGCGGGACTTTCCCGCTGCGGACCATTGAGCCAAGTGCTCCGGTCACAACTTCATTACCCGTTATGCCACTGTATGCCATCAGGAATTACGTTCTGAATTGAACAAAGCTATCTGGGCGAGGAAGTCGCGCGCCTTCCCGGGCGAAAGCGGCTCGAGCGCGGCAACGGCCTCGTCGACATAGGCTTTCATCTTGTCGTAGGCGTATTCGACTCCCCTGCATGCGTGTACAAAGGCACATATTTCGGCGCAGTACTCCGGATGTTCGGGGATTGCGGCTACCATAGAGCGTATCTCCTTCTCGCGCGGGTGGTTTTCCATCGCACCGAGCAGGGGCAGGGTGATTTTCCTTTCCTTGAGGTCGATTCCCACCGGCTTGCCAAGGCTTTCGCCGCCTGAGTAGTCAAGAATGTCGTCCTTGATCTGGAAGGCTATGCCCATAGCACGGGCATAGCGGCGTATGGCCTCTATCTGCTCCTTTGTCGCGTCGGCAGCGAGGGCTCCGCTCACACAGGCCGACTCAAAAAGCGAAGCGGTCTTGCAATAGATTATGCGATAATATGCCGCGAGATCCGTATCGGCCAGCGAAGCCTTCTCGAGCTGGAGCATCTCGCCTTCGGCAAGGTCGCTGAGGGTCTTCGTGAAGAGTTCCAGCACTTCCTGACGGTAACTGGTGCCTATGGCCAGTTTTACGGCGCGGGCAAGCCAGAAATCGCCCACCAGCACAGCGGAAGAGGCTCCGAGCTTCGCGGCAACCGTTGGTTCTCCGCGGCGCAGCGTGGCTCCGTCGGCAACATCGTCATGCAGGAGCGTGGCGTTATGCAGGAGTTCGACCGCAGCGGCATAAACCATACTGTCCGGCGTGCACACCGGCGAGCAGGCCCTGCAGCTCAAGAGCGTGAGCATAGGGCGCAGGAGTTTTCCGGAATGCCTGAGCACCCCGTCGTTGGTTTCGGCAAGAAGGCTGATATCCGTATCGAGAGCGGAATGTATCAGCTCCAACGTATGGTTCCAGTCTTCGCCAAGGAAGGATATTATCTGGTCGCGACTCACTTTATTATTCTCTCCAATTCTTCGAGCGACTCGGGGAAGAACACCTTGCCGAGCGATTCGGCCGGCATTGTCCCCTTCTGTACATAATGGTTCAGGAGAGCCTTGAGAGGCTCGTAGAAGCCGTCCTCATTCCAGGCAATCATACGGGTTTCAAGAATACCCAGCTTCACAAGACAGAACGTGTCAGCGAACTCGTCAAGCGTGCCTATGCCTCCCGGAAGGGCTATTGCAAGCGCCACTCCGCTATGCATCAGTTCCTTGCGCTCGGCCATCGTGTCGGTCCAGATGAGTTCGTCGCAAAGAGGATTCTCAAGCCCCTTCATAAAACGCGGAATCACGCCTATGCAGCGTGCTCCACATTCCTTAGCCGTGCGGCAGACAATGTCCATCGTGCCCTTTACGGTACCTCCGGACACTATGTCATAGCCGGCAGCACAGACGGCGCGGATAACCTTCCGCGCCGACTCTTCGTCTATTCCGGGTACAGCAGAACAGTAGAACACCGCCCTGCGCCTTCCATCATTAGAAGTACAGCGATACTGAGGCGGCAATTCCGCTGCAATGGGTCGATTGTGTAGTTGCATACATTTCCTTGACGCTCAGAGAAGCATCTCCGTCGTTGTTGAACATAGGACCCATATTCCAGAAGCACTTGGCGGAAACTTCCACAAAGTTGAACAGACGCACACCGAGACCGGCGCCGGCGCCATATTCAAGCTTCTCGATACCGTTCCACTCCGCGCCTTCCTCGACATCATTCACCTTGTGGGTCTCGATGAGGCTCTGGCCGAGTTTGCTCTTTGCGGAAGCTATAGTCTCGGTAGTGATTGCATATCCGATATAGGGTTCGGCGAAAGCGAAGACGCCCAATGTTTCACCTCCGAAGGTCCAGCGGAGCTGAACCGGTATTTCAAGATAACCGGTACGGGAGTCGATGCGCACCTCTTCGATGTTCTGAGAAGCAATCTCAAGATTCTTCTGGAACGAAACACCCTTCATATTGTAAACGACACCGGGCACGACAGCCAGGCCGAAGGGCAGATCGATCTTGTAGAGAAGTCCGACGTGATACTGATCCACAGTCTTGGCCGTGAACATTTCGTCGTATGCGGTCTGAACATCGGTCGCGCCGGAAGTAAGACCGGCGGTGATACCGAGCTGTGCCGACGCACTTGTAGCGGCTAATAGCAGGACAGCTACTACTGCAATAATTCTTTTCATAGGAGATTTTTCAATTTTGATTCTATTGTTTCTTTGGGGACAAGACCTACGGTCCTGTCTACGGGGTTTCCATCTTTGAAGAAGACCAGGGTGGGAATGCTCATAATGCCAAGGTCCATGGCGATTCCGGGGCAATCGTCAACATTGCACTTGGCGATGAGCGCACGGCCCTCGTATTCCGAGGCGATTTCATCGACTGTGGGCGAGAGCATACGGCAGGGGCCGCACCAGGTAGCCCAGAAGTCCACCACGACCACGCTCGAGGCAGCGAGGACTTCTTTATAATTGATATCTGTCACGACTTTTGACATACCCTACAAAATTATAAAATTGTTTCAACATTCCACACAAATGCGCGAAGGCCGAGTTCCGGAGATTCTTCATCGACACCTTTCAAGGCGGCAACCACAGGTTCCACCACTTCGTCGGGAACGACTGCAAGCACAGCCTCGTTCATCACCGGCCAGGCGTGCGAACCCAGGTGAGGCTCGCCGCTTACTGTTCCACGGCCCGATATGTCTTTCCACTGGGTGAATCCGCGCTGGCCGTGGCTCTCGAATATTTCTACAATCTGCTCGTTGTAGGCCTGGTTGTAACTTACAAATACAGCTTTCATTGCAATTTATTTTTTCTTAGATGCTTTCTTTTCCTGACGCGTTGCAAAAACGCAGTACACGGTAGGAATGAGGACGAGGGTCACGAGAGTCGATATGCTCAGACCCCATACCACAGTGATACCGAGAGGTTTCCAGAGTTCGGCGCCTTCACCGTTGCTGAGAGCCATAGGAAGCATACCGAGCACGGTTGTGAGCGTTGTCATAAGGATAGGACGCAGACGGCTGCGGGCGGCAGTGACCGACGCCTCGATCGCACTCATTCCCCTTTCGCGGCATAGTATGGTGTAGTCGATCAGCACGATACCGTTCTTCACGACGATACCCAGCAGTATGATGAAGCCGATGAGACTCATCACACCCATAGCCGTACCCGTCACAAGGAAGCAGAGCATAATTCCGGTCATTGCGAAAGGAACGGAGAACATTATGACGAAAGGCGACATGAACGACTCGAACTGCGAGGCCATAACCATATAGACAAGCAAGAGTATCAAAATACCCAGGATAATCATACTGCTGAACATCTCCTGCTGGTCTTCGTAATCGCCGGCTATCACTACTGAAAGCTCCTGGGGAACCTCAGCCTGTTCAACGGCCTTCTGAGCCACGGCAACTGCCTCGCTCAGTGCGGAGGCCGATGCGACGATACCGTTGACGGTGATGACCCTCTCGCGGTCCTTGCGCTCGATTGTCGGAGGCACGCTGGCCTCGACCAGGGTACCGAGTTCCTTCATCCTCACGGGCCTGCCCATCGCGTTGTAAACGGTCACGTTCTCCATATCCTCCACGCTCGTGCGGAATTCGGGAGCGTAGCGCACGCGGATATCGTATTCCTCACCATCCTCGCGATAGTATGAGGCAAGGGTTCCGCTCATCGCCGCGCTGAACGCGGCACCGGCGGTTGTACTGGTAAGACCGTTGAGCGAAAGTTTGGTGCGGTCGAAGTCCATCTGATACTCGGGCGTATATTCGTCGCGCGACAGGGTGACCTGTGCGTATGTGGGGTCCTGGAGCATAACGCCCTGAACCGAGCGGGCCACGCGATCGGTTGTCTCGAAATCGTAACCGTAGATTTCAACCTTTACCACGGACGCACCGCCCATACCCATTCCACCTTCGGTCACAAGGGCGCGACGGAGTTCGGGATAATTGCGGAGTATACCGCGCACCTGTGTGGCAATCTCGGAGATGCTGCGCTCACGCTCGGTAATGGAACCGACGTTCATATTGATCGAAATGACGTGCGTACCATTGTTCTGCATACTTGCGAACGCATTGTCGGAGTCAGCCTGGCCGTAGGTTACGTTGCAGACCTGCATTTCGGGAATTCCGGCTTCAAAATCGCGATAGATGCTGGAGGCTACCTGGGCCGTCACTTCCTGAGCCGTACCCATAGGCATTTCGAGCGTTATGGAAAGACGTCCGTCATCGGTATGGGGGAAGTACTCGGTCTTCATCCCGGGAATATAGGCGGCCGCTACGCCAAGGAAGATTATCAGGGCACCGAGAATCACGCTCTTGCGGTGCGTGGTAGCCCAGCCGATGAGTCGTGCGTAACCGGCCGATATGCCGTCCAGGACCTTGTTGATGGGGTCGAATATGATCTTGTGCAGTTTGCCTGTCTTCGGGCCGGCCTTGAGCCAGCGCGAGCAGAGCATAGGCACCAGTGTCAGTGCGGCAGTGGTGGAAACGATCATTATGATGCTCACCATCCAGCCCATCTGACGGAACATAATACCCATAATGCCGTTCAGCATAGTAAGCGGCAGGAACACGCAGAGCATCGTAAGAGTCGAGGCTATGACGGAGATGGCCACCTCGCCGGTAGCGTGCACCGCGGCCTCTTTGGGCCTTTCACCGCGGTACAGGTGCGTGGAGACATTCTCCAGCACCACAATGGCATCGTCCACCACCATACCTATGGCAAGCGACAGGGCCGACATCGATATGATGTTGAGCGTATTGCCCGTAGCGAACAGATACACCAGCGAAGCCAGCAGCGCGATAGGGATCGAAAGGATGATGATGAATGTCGCCCTCCACCTTCCGAGGAAGATGAACACGACCAGCATGACCACCAGGAAGGTGATAAGGATAGTTTCCTTAAGCGAGTTGATAGTATTGATGATGGTATCGGATGAGTCCACCACCGTTGTGATCTTTATATCCGAAGGAAGTGTCTTCTCGATCTTTGTCATCTGCTTCTTTATCTTGCGGATGACATCGACGGTATTGGCGCCGTTCTGCTTCTGGATAATGATACGGGCGGCTCTCTGACCATTGGTATACGACTCCTGCTCGCGTTCCTGCGAGCCGTCGCGCAGGGTAGCCACATCACGGAGGGTGACGGTCTTGCCGCCGACGCTGCTGACAACGATGTCGAGCATCTCCTCCGGGCTGGAGAATTCCTTCTGCACGCGGAGGTTATAAGTGCTGGTACCGATGTCGATATTACCCGAAGGCAGGTTGCGGTTCTCGGCGCCTATTATCTGTGCTATCGTGCTGACTGTCAAGCCATAGGCCTGCAGGCGCGAAGGGTCGCAATAAATCTGGATTTCGCGCGTGGGCGCACCCGAGACCGAAACGGTTCCGACTCCGCTCACGCGGGCCAGAGGGGTGCTGACCTTGTCGTCAAGTATCTTCTCGAGGCCCGGCAGAGATTCTTCGGCCGTGGCGGAGAGGATGAGGATAGGCATATCGTCCGCACCGAACTTGAATATCATAGGCAGCGAGGCCCCGTCCGGCAGGAACGAATTGACCATATCGAGTTTGTCGCGGACGTCGTTCGTGGCCACCTCGATATCGGTTCCGTATTCGAATTCAAGTGTAAGGAGACTGACGTTCTCCTTGCTCTGCGAAGTCAGCCTCTTGAGGTTGGCGACGCCATTGAGCGAGTTTTCGAGCACCTTGGTGAGGTTGGTCTCGATATCGGCGGCACTGGCTCCCTGGTACGAGGACATCACCATAATGGTGTTCGACTCGATGTCGGGGAACTGGGCAATGGAGATCCTGCTCAGCGAAAAGACACCGAATACCGCGAAAGCTATGAAGATGAGGGCCGTGGTGACCGGATGGTTCACGGCCGAACGGTAGATGCTCATTGTGCCACCTCCACTTTGACGCCGTTACGCAGCGATGCGTGGCCCTTTACGACCACCTGGCTGCCGGCTTCGATACCGGAAAGAATCTCATACCTGCCATCGATATGGCGGCCGAGAGTTACGGGGCACAGGGTTACGGTCCCGTCCTCTTCGAGCTTGTAGACTGACTTGACGCCCGAACCCTGCTGCTTGATTACAGCCTCTTCGGGAACGACAACGCTCTTGTTGACAGAGAAGGTGACCTTTGCACTGGCGTACATGCCGGGACGCAGACGCCTGTCCTTGTTGGCAACCTTGACCTCAACGCTCACGGTGTGTGTCGCGGCGTCCACTACGGGATATATCATCGTGACCTTTCCCTGGAATGTCTCATCCGGGAAGGCGTCGGCACTGATTTCGACCTTGTCGCCTACGGAGACCTTGGAATAATCCTTCTCCGAAACGGCCACAATCATCTTGACGGGAGAAACCTGCTGAACCACGAACAGAGGGCCCGCCATTGCATACATATCGCCCTCGTCATATCCGCGTGCGCTGATGACACCCTCGAGGGGGCTGCGGAGTATAGTGTTCTCGAGAAGGTTCTCGTAGCTGTTCTTTGCCACATTGAGAGCAAGTTCGGCACTCTCGTAGTCGGACTGGCTCACGCCGCCCTTCTGGTAGAGCACCTTGATACGGTCGAACTCGGCCGTGGTGTTCTTGAGCTGGAGTTCCGAAGCGTTGAGGTTGCTGCGGTCCATCTCGGCGAGAATCTTTCCCTTGGCTACGTAATCGCCCACCTCGACATTGATCTTGCGGATGCGGGATCCTCCCTGAGGGACTATATTGTTGATGGCGTTTGCCTGAACCGTAGTGGAATAAACTCCGTCCTGGGGCACATCGGCAATTTCGGCAGTCGCAACCGCCACAATGGGAGTGCTCTGCTGCACTGTTGCGTTTGCCTGCGCTTTCTTTCCGGGCATTATGCTGTTGCATCCTGCGAACAGAAGAACGAGGCCACAGGCGGCCGGTATGATGTATGATGTTTTCATTTTACTGCTGATTGTCTGAAGGATATGATTCGGCGGCCTCATAATCGAGACCGAGCGTCTGTTCGAGGTTGCTCTTGGCGGTCAGGAAGTTGAACACGCCCTGGCTCACAGCCAGTTTGCTCTGCACGAGTGCGAGCTGTGCGTCGTTGAGGTCGGTGAGCGTGGCTCCGCCTATCTCATACGACTGCTGGGTGATGTCGTAAGCCTTCTGTGCGGCTTCGGCGGCCTTGACGGCAGCATCGTAACTCTTCATCGCCGTCTCCATCGTTCCGAGATACTGGCGGATGGCTATGCGAAGCTGACGTTCGGTATTTGCGCGCTGCAGATCGAGTTCACCCTGCTGGAGACGCGCAGCCTTGATGTTGCTGGCGCGTTTTCCACCTGCGAAGAT
The DNA here is from genome assembly GCA_018065265.1 of Candidatus Cryptobacteroides aphodequi. Taxonomy (GTDB): domain Bacteria; phylum Bacteroidota; class Bacteroidia; order Bacteroidales; family UBA932; genus Cryptobacteroides; species Cryptobacteroides aphodequi. The sequence continues at coordinate 23,205 of JAGHTP010000051.1, forward strand.
GGGGATGTTGAGACTCAGGCCGACATACGAATACGGAGTCCATTTGTACTCGCTGAACTTGAAGTCGTTCGTCATCGCCATATAGTTGTACGTGAACGAAACGGCGAGCGAAGGCAGGCAGGCGAATTCCTGCACCCTCACGGCCGTGGCAAGTTCTTCGGCCTGGATGGCGAGCTGACGCATCACCGAGTTGCGATCGAGCCCCAGTTCGTCATCGCCATAAAGGATTCCCATAGTCTCGGCATAGTCGTCAAGAGTGCCTTCGACATCGATATTCTCGTCGAGGTCGATGCCCATAACGGCCTTGAGCTGCCACAGGGCAAGGATTATCGCGTTGTCGGAATCGTACAGATTGGGGATGGCATTGGCCAGCGTCGTAGCGGCGCGGGCGAGTTCGAGATCGGAGGCCTTGCGCACGTCGTAGCGCATCTGGACGCGGTTGAAGTTTGCCAGAGCGTTGTCATAGACGCCGCGGTAAACCGAGTTCGCCTCTTTGGCAAGAAGTACCGAATAGTACGCCTGCTTGACCTGAGTGACCATTTCAAGTCGTGAATTGCGAGCCTTTTCGACCGCAAGTTCCACATCTTGTCCGCTTATCTTGAGGCTCTCCCAGAGCTGGACATTGACAAGAGGCATCATAGCCGACACTCCTGTGCTCCAGGTGTTCCAACGGCCTACGGCAAAGCCTTCATCGGATGCCGACGAAGATGAGCCACCTCCGGTGCTGCCTGCACCCGGGTCGGGGATGCTTATGCCGTGAAGCCCATAAAGAGGAGCCAGATAGGTGACGAGCGTTTCGCCTATCATAGAACCGAAGTCGAAACTGTCACCGTCCATATACATAACCTGCTTCTCGATCGTGCGCTGGAAAGAACCGGACGCATCAATCTGGGGGAAAAGGCTCGCGTATGAGCCTCTGCGTGCGTACTGCGCGCGCTCGATCTCGCGGTCGGCGACCTTGACCGCAACGTTTTCGCTGAGGGCTATCTCAATGGCCTTCTCGAGCGAAATCACCGTTGCAGACGTATCTGCCGCTGGAGCCGCGGTAAACGCAGTGTCGATCGCACAGACGGCCGCCACTGCCAACAATCCTGTAATAATTGACATACTGTCGTAAAAAGGCACAAAAATCGTGCCTGAAACAAAGCAGGAGCCGCACCTTGCGACCCCTGCTTAAATAGTTCTGAATTAAGCCCTTATGGCTGCAATGCCGGGGAGGTCCTTGCCTTCGAGAGCCTCGAGCATTGCACCACCACCGGTGCTTACGTAGCTTACCTTGTCGGCGAAGCCCATCTTGGTAACGGCTGCAACAGAGTCGCCACCACCTACGAGGGTGTATGCGCCGTTTGCGGTTGCCTCAGCGAGGTCTTCTGCAATACGGAGAGTACCCTTTGCGAAGTTGGGAATTTCGAACACGCCTACAGGACCGTTCCAGAGAATGGTCTTGGAGCTCTCGATAACCTTCTTCCAGGCGCCGAGGCTGTGAGGGCCTGCATCGACACCTTCCCAGTCTGCGGGAATCTCGCTGGCGGGGAACACCTTGGTTTCGGCCTCGTTGGAGAATTCCTGTGTGCAGACAGCTTCGGTAGAAAGATAGATGTGCACACCCTTCTCCTTTGCCTTTGCAAGGATTTCGAGGGCCTGGGGCATAAGTTCATCCTCGTGGAGGGAAAGACCTATCTGGCCACCCTGAGCCTTGATGAATGTATAACCCATACCGCCACCGATGATGAGGTTGTCCACCTTCTCGAGCATGTTCTCGAGAACTGCGAGCTTGCTGCTGACCTTGCTGCCGCCGATGATTGCGGTGAAGGGATGCTGAGCGTTCTTGAGCACGTTGTCGATAGCCTTGATCTCACCTTCCATAAGGTAGCCGAACATCTTGTCGTTAGGGAAGTAGTCGGCGATGAGAGCGGTGCTGGCGTGTGCGCGGTGAGCTGTTCCGAATGCATCGTTGATGTAGCAGTCGGCGTATGAAGCGAGGGTCTTTACGAACTCCTTCTGGCTGGCCTTGACGGCAGCCTTTGCGGCCTTCTTCTCCTCGTCGGAAGCATCCTCTGCGAGTCCGCGGGGTTTGCCTTCCTCCTCAGCATAGTAACGGAGGTTCTCGAGAAGGAGAACTTCACCGGGCTTGAGGGCAGCTGCCTGGGCCTGAGCCTTCTGGCAGTCCTCTGCGAACTGAACGGGAGTGCCGAGCTTCTCGGAAACGTGAGCAACGATGTGCTTGAGCGAGAACTTTGCATCGACCTTCTTGGGACGGCCGAGGTGCGACATTATAATGAGTGAACCGCCACCTGCGAGAACCTTCTTGAGAGTGGGGATGGCTGCACGGATACGTGTGTCATCGGTAATTTCAAAATTCTCGTTGAGGGGGACGTTGAAGTCAACGCGGACGATCGCCTTTTTGCCGGCGAAATCGTAAGAGTCAATGTACTGCTGCATATATTACAATAATTAAGATTCCAAAGCGCCGCAAATTTAGCAAAATAATCAATACCTTTGCAGCGTTATGACAGAATTTCCCCAGACAGCCTGGAAAGACTACGAACTGATCGACAGCGGAAACGGCGAAAAGCTCGAACGGTACGGCAGCTACGTACTCCGCCGCCCCGAGCCCAAGGCGCTCTGGGCCCCCGAACTTGACGATGCGTCCTGGAACCGGATGGCCCACACATCCTTCACCCCCGGCGCCGGATTCGGCAAAGCCGGCAAGGAAGACAGCGGCACCTGGAACCGTCTGCACAAGATGGAGGACCAGTGGTACATAGACTACCGCAGTGCAGCACAGAAAGGCCTGTCATTCAACCTGCGTCTCGGTCTGACGAGCTTCAAGCACGTGGGAGTTTTCCCCGAACAGGCCCCAAACTGGGAATACATCTACGCTCAGACAAAGCGAATCGCACAGGCCACCGGCCGCAGACCCAGGATCCTCAACCTGTTTGCCTACACCGGAGGCGCCTCGCTTGCCGCGGCTTCTGCGGGAGCTGAGGTCACACATCTCGACTCCGTGCGCCAGGTAGTCAACTGGGCTCACGGCAATATGGAGAACAGCCGTCTTGACGGCATCCACTGGGTTGTCGAGGACGCGATGAAGTTCGCCGCCCGCGAAGCGAAGCGCGGCCATCTGTACGACGGCATCATCCTTGACCCTCCGGCATACGGACACGGCCCCGACGGCGAAAAGTGGAAACTCGACGAATGCCTCTTCAAGATGCTGCAGACGGTCGGAGCCATCCTCTCTCCCGAAAATTCTTTCCTGGTGCTGAACCTCTATTCCAACGGCTTCAGCGCCGCGCTGGGCGAGACCGTGCTGTGCGAAGCTCTCAAAACGCGCCTTTCAGGAGCCCCTGCCGGTAAAATGGAAAGCGGCGAGCTCGCCCTGCGTGACCGCTACGGGAAAGTTCTGCCGCTCTCGATCTTCGTCCGGCTCGAACGCTAACATACGTGATATTCCCCTCAAACACCTCGAAGGCAGATCTTCGCAGCGCGTTACCTTACCCGGAAATCAATAATTGAAGAAACAGTCCTGCGCAGCGGCATCACGGCCGATGCGGAAAATGCCGACCTCGCGCGTGGCCGGCTTGAACGCCACTATGTCCAGCAGCATCTCGCTGCCGAAATCTGTCGGAACTACGCGGGACAACTCGTTGCGCGCCGATTCGGGCGAACCTCCCATTCCCTGGGTGATGTAGTAGTTGACACCATCTTCCCTGGTGTACGCGCTCCAATGCGAATCGCCGCAGAAAAGGCCTACAAGGCCTCCATCACCACGGGCGGAGCTCCCCCTCCGTTGCGAACCTTCCCCACCGCGCGGCCAGGACCCGTCAATATCGGCGGCATAGCCGGCCAGAATATTCCTAAGCCCGGCGATTGTAGAATCTTCGCTGACCGGCGACCCGGCCCACGCGCCCATAGGATGAGGGGCGTAATGTGAAAAGACCACCGTATTCCAGCCCCTACGGGTGGAGCGAAGGGTTGAATCGAGCCACTCGAGCTGCTGAGCGCCATAGGTATAATAGCTTCCGCCTCGGGTTTCGGTGGCATTGCTGTTAAGGAATATCGCTCTTGTGCGCTTGCGCGGCATATCGTAATAGCCATAGCAGTTCGTGGCAAGATGCAGCCTCCGGCCCGCGCGGGAGAGCATAGGCTTCTGCAGTTCGTGCGTGAGCGTGTCGGCGCTGATGTGCCTTCGGCAGCCGGCGTCGAAATCGTGGTTCCCCGGGGCATAGAGGCAGACTCCGTCATAGGAGAGCATCTCTTCGCGGGTGGCGGCAAGGATGGTGTCGGCATCGCCCGGACGGAGAGCGGAACTGTTCCAGATGTCGCCCAGATTTATGCTGAAATCGCAGCCGAAACGCTCGGCGGCGTAAAGGTCGTAATGGAGATGAGGGATGTAGGTGCGGCGCACCTGGTCAACGTGCACGTCAGAGATGAGTGCGAAGCAGACGGTCTTCTCTCCGCCCTTCCAGTCGGAGTAGCGCGCAAAAGCCTCGTCTGTCCGTTCGCGGACGAAGTCAGGGACATCGTCCTTGCCGCTGCAGGCAGCAAGGCCAAAACATAGACAGAGGGCCGGGAGCAAAGAAAATACTTTCCTTGCCATATCAGTCGAGTTTGAGCACGGCCATGAATGCGCTCTGAGGCACCTGGACGGTACCTATCTGACGCATACGCTTCTTGCCATCCTTCTGCTTTTCGAGCAGTTTGCGCTTTCGGGTCACATCGCCGCCGTAGCACTTGGCCGTAACGTCCTTGCGCACCTGCTTGACGGTCTCGCGGGCGATAATCTTCGCACCTATCGCGGCCTGGATTGGAATGTCGAACTGGTGACGGGGTATGAGTTCCTTGAGTTTGACGCACATACGGCGTCCGAAATCGTAGGCGTTGTCTTCGTGGATGAGCGTGCTCAGCGCGTCGGCCGGCTCGCCGTTCAGGAGGATGTCGAGCCTTACGAGCCTTGCGGGACGGAAGCCCGTGACGTGGTAGTCGAACGAAGCGTAACCCTTGGAGATGGTCTTGAGCTTGTCGTAGAAGTCGAATACGATCTCGCTCAGAGGCATGTCGTAGGTAAGTTCCACACGGTCGGCAGTGATATAGTGCTGGCCCACGAGCGTCGCCCTGCGGTCAATGCAGAGCTTCATTATGGGGCCGAAGAATTCGGACTTGGAGATAATCTGGGCCCTGATGTAGGGCTCTTCGATATGGTCGATGAGGGTGGGTGCCGGCAGTCCGGAAGGGTTGTGCACGTCCATAACCTCACCCTGGGTCGTGTACACTTTGTACGAGACGTTGGGCACGGTGGTGATGACGTCCATATCGAATTCGCGGAAGAGCCTCTCCTGAACGATCTCAAGGTGAAGAAGACCCAGGAATCCGCATCGGAAACCGCTTCCGAGGGCAAGCGAGCTCTCGGGCTCGTAAACGAACGACGCGTCGTTGAGCTGGAATTTCTCGAGCACGGTGCGCAGTTCCTCGAACTTGTCGGCCTGTACCGGATACATACCGGCGAAAACCATAGGCTTCACTTCCTCGAGACCGGCGATAGCCTTGTCGCAGGGGTTCTCGAACGTTGTGATGGTATCGCCTACCTTGACCTCCGCCGCGCTCTTGATACCGGTGATGACATATCCCACATCACCGCAGCCGATCGTATCGCAGGGAATGAGCTTCATCTTCAAAACACCCACTTCCTCGACTTCGTAATCCATCCCGGTGGCGAAGAATTTGACCTTCTCACCCTTGCTGATGGAGCCGTCGGCAATCTTGAAATATGCTATCACCCCGCGGAACGGGTTGAAGACGCTGTCGAAGATAAGGGCCTTGAGCGGAGCGTCGGGGTTGCCGACCGGAGCGGGAATCTTCTCCACAATGGCGTCAAGAATCGGCGCCACGCCCTCGCCGGTGCGGGCCGAGACCTTGAACACGTCCTCGGGCGCACAGCCCAGAAGGTCGCAGATCTCATCGGTCACCACCTCGACCTGGGCCGACTCCATATCTATCTTGTTGAGTACGGGGATGATTTCAAGCCCGTGGTCAATGGCCATATAAAGGTTGGAGATGGTCTGAGCCTGCACGCCCTGCGAGGCGTCCACAACCAGAAGCGCGCCCTCGCACGAAGCGATGGAGCGGGAGACCTCGTACGAAAAGTCCACGTGGCCCGGAGTGTCGATGAGGTTCAGTTTGTACTTCTCGCCCTTGTAGGTATGGATCATCTGAATCGCGTGGCTCTTGATGGTGATACCCTTCTCCTTCTCGAGGTCCATATCGTCCAGGACCTGGTTCTCCATATCCCTCTGCCCGAGGGTGGAGGTGAGTTCGAGGAGCCTGTCGGCCAGGGTGCTCTTGCCGTGGTCGATGTGCGCGATAATGCAGAAGTTGCGTATGTTCTTCATCAGTTCAGAGGCCTTGCGTAATGGGTTTCAGGCGCCTTGGCTTTAGGAGCGGGGACGTCGGCACGGGCGGGCTTGCCATTGCGGTGCGCCCATACCCAGATTATTATTCCGGCTATCACGAAGGGCACACTGAGCAGATGGCCCATATTTATAACGGTGTCACCTATATGGAAAAGCACGCGTGAAGGGGCCTTCGTGAATTCGAGAAGGAACCTTATGCCGAAGCAGAACACCAGGAAAATGCCCAGGAACTCGCCGCGGCGCATCTTGTCGAGCCTTTTGCGGTAGAGCCACAGCAGTACACAGCCGAGGATGACATAGCTGAACGACTCGTACAGCATTGTAGGGTGCTTGGGAGCAGGATCGCCGGTGCGGTCGAAGATGATGCCCCAGGGCAGAGTGGTGTTGTAGCCGTAGATTTCGGAGTTGAAGAAATTGCCGAGCCTGATGCAGGCACCGGCGAAGCAGATTATGATGACCAGGCGGTCAACAATCCACAGATAGTCGAAGTTGTTCTTCTTGCCGTATTTGTTCACATACCACCACAGGCCGAGCAGGATACCTATCGCGCCGCCGTGGCTGGCGAGACCGCCCTTCCAGGGCTGGAACACTTCGAGGAATCCCTGCCACGAGCCGAAATAATACGAAGGCTGATAGAAAGCACAGTGTCCGATTCTGGCGCCCACGATCACAGCTATGAGCATAGTGTAGAGCAGCGGGTCGAGCACGGCCTCGTTGACGCCTTCCTTGCGCATGAACGAGCGCATTATGTACCATCCGAAAATGAATCCGCTCACGAAAAGGAGCGAGTACCACCTGAGCCCGGCGGGCCCGATGTTGAGGATTACCGGGTCGATATTCCAGTGTATGTATAGTAAATCGAGCATATCGCACAAATATAGTAAAAATTACGGTACGGGGTCGTATCCGCTGCCGCCCCAGGGATTGCACCGGAGGATACGCTTCAGGGCAAGCCATCCGCCTTTCAGCGGGCCGTACTTGCGGAAAGCTTCAAGCGCATACTGCGAACAGGTGGGCGTGAAACGGCAGGTCGGGGCCGGTTTGAGCGGCGAAATGCAGAACTGATAGAATTTTATCAGCAGGATGAAAGGCGCGGAAAGGACCTTTCTACAGACGCGAAAGAATTTGTCCGACTTCATCGTGCAGGATGTCGGAAGCGGCCACTTCCGCGGAATTGTATGCCAGAAGTATATCGAAGAACTCTTCGCGGCCTTCCAGAACCGCCTTCTGCAGACGGTAGGCTTCGCGAAGACGGCGTTTGAGAAGATTCCTTTTGACGGCTCTTCTGAAAAGTTTCTTGGGAACACTCACCATAAGGCGCGAGCAAGCCGGAACACTCTGAGCGTCGCGCACGAGCACGCAGTACTTCAGGTGTCCGCACGAACCCCATTTTCCGCCCTTCAGAAGGCGGTCGGTTGCGAGTTTGCCGCAAAGGCGCTCTTCTTTGGGGAAAGACGGCATTACAGTGATGAGAGATACAGTTCGAGGGTTTTTGCTACGGAAGGTGCTTCAGGAGCGGGCCCCTGGACGTCGATTTTGAATGATGCCTCCTCGAGAGCCTTGGCGATACCCTTGCCGTAAGCCATTATCTTGAGGTCTCCCTGCTTGAAATCAGGGAAACTTGTGGTGAACACCTTGAGATCGAACGGGTTGTACATCACGACCATTCCGTATTCAGCAAGATTGACTCCGCTGAGATCCTGGGGAACGCTCTGCACGAGAACAGCGACCGAATAATCCACGCCCTTCTTGTCCAGAAGAGTGCTTATGGGCGCGGCATTGGCGGCGTCCGACGCGGTGATCAGGAATTTCTCGCCGCTGTGCTTGGGGACAATGAGGCTGACTATGCTCTGAGGAGTTCCGTCGCCGAAAAATATCTTGCGCTTGCGGTAGACGATATGTTTCTGCAGATACATTGCCACCAGTTCGGTGGTGCAGAAATATTTCATAGTTTCGGGAACCTTGAAACGGGTCTCCTCACAAAGTTTGAAATATGCGTCGATAGCGTGTCTGGACGAGAACACAACCGCTGTGTAGTCAGCCAGATTGATATGCTCCGCCCTGAATTCACGCGAACTCAGCGGCTCTATGCGAAAGAACGGGCGGAAGTCGAAACTTACCCCGAATTTTGCCGTGAGTGCGTCGTATTGCGCCGTGTTGGAAGGCGCGCTTTGCGATATCAGAATTTTCATAAAACGCTTATATGAAATGGATTGCGGCGACTACGGCGCCAGCGCAAACCAATTCAAGGGCGCAAAGGTACAAAAAAGTTGTCAATCCGCTCTTCGCACTGCGTAAAAATTCTCCTTCGTGCACGATATGGGCAAAAAAGAAAATGCCCATCTCCACAAACAGTGCCGTCCGAACACCTGCCTCCGGGAAGTGGAACACGGCATCGGCAATGGCGGTGGCCATCATCAGCGCGACCAGCGGGACAAAACTGCTCAGCGGACTGTAGAGCACGGACTTCCAGTCTTCGCCCGAAAGCCTTCCGCTCCGCAGCAACGCACCCACGCAGCGGCGAAGTACAAGATATGCCGCAAGGGCGGCTATCTGGCTCCACCATCCGAACGGAACGAGAGCGTAACGCTCCGACACTATGCAGAAAGGAAGCGTCATCCCGAGGCAGGCAACCACCCTGGAGCGGGCCAGATGCCAGCTGTGCTGGATGGTGCGGTTCACCTTGAAGCGCAGAAGGGCGTCAAGGCTGTACGGAAAGATGAGGGCGATGTCCTTTGCGCAGATTATCAGGACAAACACGGCCGCGACAAGCACCACGCGGTCAGCCCACAGAGCCTGCCAGGTGACGGCCGTCGCCGCCGACTGGAAGGGCTCCAGGGGGAGTTCGAGTTGTCCGAAATAATCGAGCGGATACATCAGTTGCCACGGCGGGCCTTATAGCCCATGGAATTGAGGATATTTGTGACCAGGTCGCGCTTGTCGCCCTGGATGGTGATCTGTCCGTCCTTGGCCGTTCCGCCGACTCCGCACTTCATCTTGAGCGTGCGGCCTAGTTCGGCCAGGTCCTCTTCGCGGCCGCGGAAGCCCTCAACGAGCGTGACCTGTTTGCCGGCGCGGCCACTGCGGTCGATGCGGACTATGAGTTTCTGGGCCGAGGGTGCGGGAGTTTCCTCCTGCGTGCCATCATCTTCCGAAACATATTGAAAATCGGGGTTCGTGGAGAACACCACACCGAGTCGTTTTTTCCAGTCGTTGTCTGCCATAGCGGTCGATTTTTTGCAAAGTTACTTACAAAATGATAATTTTGCACCCTTATGGAAAACAGCAGATTCAAACTGTGGAACAGGGTGTGCGCCGCCGTCGCCTTCGTCGTTTCGGCCGTCACATATCTGTGCACCATCGAACCCACCGCCTCGTTCTGGGACTGCGGTGAGTTCATAGCGTCATCATACAAACTCGAAGTGGGCCACCCGCCCGGAAACCCGGTGTTCCAGATCATCGCCCGCATCTTCACGATGTTTGGCGACAATATGCACGCCGCCATCCTGGTGAACGCGATGAGCGCGCTGTGCGCCGCTCTGACCATCTTCTTCCTCTATCTGACCATAGTATGGCTGGCAAAGAGGCTTGTAAAGCGCGATGCCGAGGGCAACTTCAGCACCGCCGGAGCCATCTCCATCTTCGGAGCCGGACTCGTCGGGTCGCTTGCCTGCACCTTCTCCGATACATTCTGGTTCAGCGCTGTCGAGGGCGAAGTCTATGCTATGTCAAGCCTCTTCACGGCTGTCGTGTTCTGGGCTATGACGCGCTGGTACGACACGGCCGACGAGCCGCGCTCGGGCCGCTGGATCGTGCTTATCGCCTTCCTGATGGGTCTGAGCATCGGAGTGCATCTGCTCAACCTGCTCGCCATACCCGCGCTGGTATTCATCTACTACTACCGCAAACGCGAGAACGGCCGCTTCACTTTCGGCGAGCTGGTCAAGGTGTTCCTTGTCGGCGTGGCCATTCTGGCCCTGATTCTTTTCGTCATCATCCCCTGGCTGCCCAAACTGGCCGCATACTTCGACCTGTTCTTCGTGAACGTGCTGCACCTCCCCTATAACACGGGTGCCGCATTCTTTATGGTAGCTGTGCTGGGACTCTGCTTCCTCGGACTTTTCAAGACACTTGACAAGGGCAAGGTATTCTGGAACACTTCGCTCCTCTGCCTCACCAGCATCATAGTGGGATTCTCGGTATTCAGCATCGACGTCATCCGCTCGGCGGCCAAGACTCCTACAAACGAATATCAGCCCGACAACGCCTTCACGCTCGTGCGTTACCTCAGCCGTGAGCAGTACGGCAAGACCCCCATTGTCTACGGACAGTACTTCGACGCTCCCTACGAGCTCAAGACCACCCGCTACTGGGCACCTCTGCCCGACAAGAAAGGCCGCCCGCACTACCAGAAGGTGGACGGACCTGTCGAGGCCGTTTACAAGCCTTCGGGCAAGATGCTCTTCCCCCGTATGTGGAGTTCAAGCCCGGACGGACGATTTGAAGAATTCTACCAGTCATACACCGGAGGAAAGGGAACGCGCGTTCCCGGGGCCAGGTACCGCAAACCCAGCGGAGCGGCCAACCTCACCTACTTCTTCGACTATCAGCTCGGATGGATGTACTGGCGCTACTTTATGTGGAACTTTGTCGGCCGCCAGAACGAGATTCACTCCCCCGTGCCCGGGAACGCCTTCCACGGCAACTGGGAGAGCGGAATCAAGCCCCTGGATGCCCTGAGGCTCGGGGACCAGAGCGAGGCCCCTTCGATACTTGGCAAGAACAAGGGCAAGAACCATTACTTCTTCCTGCCTCTGCTGCTCGGACTCCTGGGTCTCTGCTTCCAGTTTGGTCGCGACAAGCGTGGCAGCTGGCTCACCTTCCTTATGTTCTTTATGACCGGTATCGCGATTGTGGTTTACCTCAACCAGCCGCCTTACCAGGTACGCGAGCGCGACTACGCATATGCGGGTTCGTTCTATTTCTTCTGCGTCTGGATAGGGCTCGGAGTAATCGCCGTCGCTGAAAAGGTGACGGAGTGGTTCAAGGGGAAGCACGGAGTTCAGGTAGCCCTGGCCAGCGGAGTGCTTCTGCTCGGAGTTCCTGCACTTATGGGCGCGCAGAACTGGGACGACCACGACCGTTCGAACCGCCGTACAGCGGTGGAGATGGCCGGCAACTACCTCAACTCGGTAGGCCCTGACGGCATTCTCATCACCCACGGCGATAACGATACCTTCCCTCTCTGGTATGCCCAGGAGGTTGAAGAGACACGCACCGACGTGCGCATCTGCAACACTTCGCTGCTCGGCACCGACTGGCACATTGACCAGATGCTCTACGCCGTCAACGAGTCGGCTCCTCTCGAGCTGACAATCCCGCACACACAGTATCTGTACGGAAACAACGAATATATCCCCATCGTCGACAAGGGTGCGATGAGCATTGCCGACGCCGTGGCTGTTTTCCGCAACCAGAAGGAAAAGGTTGGACTTTCGAGCGGCCGCAAGGTCGATTACTGGCCCAGCCGCACGATGACCATTCCCGTGGACAAAGCCAACGTGCTGGCCAGCGGACTGGTTCCCGAGCGTTTCGCAGACAGGATTCCCGACACCATCACCTTCACGATGTCGCCCGACAAGGACTTCCTCACCAAGCCCGAGCTCTTCTTCTTCGACCTGATGGCCTCCTACGACTGGAGCCGTCCGGTGCATATGCTCAATATGGGAGGAGAAATCAATGTGGGTCAGAAGGACTTCCTTGAGTTTGTGGGATATTCATACAGGCTCGTTCCTATAAAGAACAAGATTTCCGGAATGAACATAGGCTACTGCGACACCGACGGCCTTTACAACAAGATGACCTCGGTTTACAGCTGGGACAATCTTGCCAGAAAGGATTATCTGGTCGATTACCAGAACTACTACACCTTCCTCGGCGTGATGAACGTCCGCCAGATGTTCCTCACCTGCGCCAACGCCTTCCTCAAGGAGGGCCGCAGGGCCGAAGCTCTGGAAATGCTCGAAAAGGGTATCGAGGCATCATCTTCGCTGCCTCTGGAGACAATTCCCATCGGATTCACATCGAACGACTATGTGGTGATAGGTATGATCCAGCTCCTGTACAAACTTGGAGCGGCCGACAAGGCCCGCGAACTGGGAACCACCCTCGCTAACGAGCTCATCACCTCGGCCAGGTTCTACTACCGTTTCTACGGTTGGAGCGGCGACTGCTTCGAAGATACGGTCCAGTACTCCTACTACCTTGCCGACGAGATGCGCAAGGGAGGCGACACAGACATCGCCGGTTGGATTTCCGAAACGATGGACAGTTTCTTCGCCAAAGAAGAAAAATAGTCGGGGTGACAAGACTCGAACCTGCGACCCCCTGCTCCCAAAGCAGGTGCGCTACCAACTGCGCCACACCCCGATTGCACTTGAACGTGCGGGGTGCAAATATAGTAAATAACTTTCGTATCTTCGCGCTTGACACGAAGATTGACAGGAGATGATAAACGCTTCAGGAATAACTAAATCCTTCGGCAGCCTTCAAGTTCTCAAAGGAGTCGACTTCAGCGCGGCCGAAGGCGAGATGGTATCCATAATGGGCGCCTCGGGTGCCGGCAAGACGACCTTGCTGCAGATACTCGGGACCCTTTCTTCGCCCGATTCGGGTACACTTTCCATTGCCGGAAAGACCGTATTCGGACAGGGACGTCATCTCGCGGAACGCGACCTGGCCGCATTCCGGAGCAAACATATCGGCTTCGTATTCCAGGCGCACCATCTGCTGCCCGAGTTCACGGCTCTTGAAAACGTGATGATTCCCGCCCTGATAGCCGGAACGAGTTCTTCCCGCGCAAAAGAGCACGCGCTGGAACTTCTCTCCAAGGTAGGTCTTGACGGCCGCGCCTCGCACAAGCCCGCGGAACTTTCCGGAGGCGAAGCGCAGAGAGTCGCAATCGCGAGGGCCCTCGTGAACCGTCCCGCGGTTCTTTTCGCCGATGAGCCGACTGGGAACCTCGACTCAGCCACGAAGCTCGAAATTCACGCGCTTCTGCTCGACCTCAAGGCTTCGCTCGGCCAGACAACGGTCATAGTCACACACGATCCGTCACTGAGTGCCATCTGCGACCGCACCCTCAATATGGTGGACGGCCGCTTCACGGAAGGATTCTGACCCTTATGCCAGACGCATCCGTATTCCGCTTCAAACAATTCTGCGTCAGCAATGAGTTCTCAGCCCTCAAGGTCGGGACGGACGCCGTGCTGCTCGGGGCGCTGGCAAGCCTGCCGGATGGCTGCTCGCGCGTGCTGGACATAGGTACGGGGACCGGGGTCATTGCTCTGATGCTTGCCCAGCGGCTTGCAGCGAACCGTTCGAAAAGTCGGCCGCACAACAGTGCTGGAAATACGATGGAGGAACAGCCTCGCATCGCAACCGGAAGCAAGCCGGGAGGACAGCCTCAATGCAGTGTAGGAAAAGATTTCCGCATCACCGGCATCGACATAGACGGTCCTTCGGCCCGCGAGGCGGCTGCGAATTTCGCGGCTTCACCCTGGGCGGACAGTCTCGAAGCCCTGGAATGCCCACTGGCGGAATACAACGACAAGGTATGGGAGCGCCCTCTTGCAGAGCACAGCCAAGAGACGCCGGTGTTCCGGCAGGCCAAACACCGCTGCGAAGCCGGAGAGAAATTCGACCTGATAGTGAGCAACCCGCCCTTCTTTGACGACTCTCTCCAGAACCCCGACTCGCGCGAAAGCGCCGCCCGCCACAGCGTCAGCCTGACACTCAGTGAAATCTGCGCATTCGCAGCGGAGCATCTTGCCGAAGGCGGACACCTCGCGCTGATTGTCCCGGCCGAAAGCGCCGCATCGCTCAGACGCACCGCCGCTTCATTCTCCCTTGCCGCACTTCGTCTCGTGAACATACGCACGACAGAGCGCAAACCAGTCCGCCGCGTAGTGGCTCAGTTCGTGCTCAGCCGGACTCCGCTCACCTGTGTCGAGCAGACCCTTCTTCTTTGCGACCCCACCGCTCCGGACGGCAGAACGGCAGATTACCGCTCCCTCGTGGAGCCGTTCCTCATCAGATAGAAGAGCCTCCGGGACCAAGATTGACAGCAATACCTCTGACCCGGATTTGAGGTGCCTGAATTACCAATTGCGGAATAAACAGGAACACCAGGCCCCCTCAAACTCCGGGGGTGTTCATATTCCGAGCTCATATCACTCTCCGGAATACGATTTCAATAAGTCTGCGGCGGATTTCTTTGCCACTATCATCCATATCGACAACTTTTTACGCATAAGCAGCCGAGTATCTTTGCCTAAAACTTTTAATATAAGATACGGTGACGAGTATCGTTGCCTAAAGCGTTTAATGTAAGATACGGTGACGAGAAGCGTTGTCTAAAGCGTTTAATGTAAGTCGCTTGTTAATAGTGTTTTAAATGAAATAGGCGACAGAAATCCAGTCGCCGCATTTTCGTATTACATTGGTAATAAGCGCGTTATGGTTTTCGCCTATTGAGGAACTTGCCTATTTGTCTTTGTGTAGAACCGGTTTCTTGGCGAAGAATAATGGATAGTCTTTCAATCTGCTCGTCTTTCAGACTCCTCGGGTTGAAAATTCTCATATTAATGCCATTTCGAATACATACAGCAATCATTTTGGAATATCTGGAATAGTCTTCCCAATCTTCGGGGATGTCTTCCTCTCCTCCGGCATTAGCGTTGGCCGCCACAAGAAAATTATTCCATCCGCCAAAAATTTTTTCACAATAACTGTAGTCGATAAAGTTGAATCTGCTGATAATGTAGTCAACGAGCTGTTTCTTTTCGGCCGGAGAAATATCTTTGAAGATTGTTCTTTGGAGCGGGTAGTTGAGATAACCACCGGATTTTATTGCCGAGTCAATCATAGCCACTGCATCTTTTAAACGTTTCCGCATACGCCTCTTGGGTGGCAAAGAGTCGCTGAATGGGTTGCAGTTCTCCTTATATGCAAGAAGATTCCATTTATATTCCTCGGCTGAATTCTTAAGAAGTCCGGCAACCGGATTGTTGGCAATATATATCATCATCCCTTTGATTTTTTTACCAACGGATTTGATGGACCTGCCGAACTGTTTTTTGAATACCGGTCCGGAGGAATTGTGCTCAATATTGTATTCCCTGGAGAATTTGCTTTCCAACCTGTCGATGAAAGATGATATGCAGGATGCGCGGTTGCTCAGCAATCCACAATGGTAATGATTGAACATTATACAGAAAGAAATACATATGATGTCGCTTTTCCTGATTAAGCTGGAGAACATTGTGAAGAAAAGAATGAAGTCCTCCAGGGAATAATAGATAATTCTAGAATCGACGCCCTTGGAATATATGTGACACGGATATCCATCTGACAGATACCGGTCGAATCTTTCATAGGGAATCATATTCTGCTGACTTTGTCAAGGAAGCGGAAGCCTGCGGCTTCGATCAGGTGAGCGGGGCGCAGGGGCGAATCCAGTTTCGCAGGGCGTCCTTCCGCGCGCGCCAAGGCGCCCTCTTCGATGTCGGCGATCGTACGCGCCACCTTTATGATGCGGAAATACGCGCGCATCGAATAGTCCTGCTTGCTCATCAGACTCTCCATCGTGGCTCGGCAAGCCTCGTCGAGCGGGCAGAACTTCTCTATCTGGGCACGGCTCATCTCGGCGTTCGAACTTATGCCTTCGGAGGCGAAGCGCATCTGCTGGATTCTGCGCGCATCAGCAACCCTGCGAGCCACAGCACTACTGGGCTCGGCTCGCGGCGAAGAAAAAATCTGCGAAGTACTTACGGGACGTGTCCACACTTGCAGATCGATTCTATCCATCAAAGGGCCCGAAAGACGATCGAGATAGGCCTGCCGGCGGCCTTCGCTGCAAGTACAACGGTCGCCTTCACCCCAGTAGCCGCAGGGGCAGGGATTGCTCGCGGCGACCAACATGAACGAGGCTGGATAGGTGACTTTCTGCTTTAGGCGCGAGATGGTGACGCAGCGGTCTTCGAGCGGGCCACGGAGTGCCTCCGACACACTTTTGGGCATCTGCAGGAACTCATCGGCGAAGAGGATTCCCCCTTGAGCGAGCGATATTTCGCCGGGAACTATCCCGTCAGCCCCACCACCGCCAATAATGGCCGTGAGCGAAGCGCTGTAATGAGGGGCGCGGAACGGCCGCTGACGAATCAGGCCGGAACGCAGGGCCCCTTTGCCCGCTATCGAATATATCTTACTGGTAATCAACGCTTCTTCCTTCGTCATGGGCGGCAGGATTCCGGCCATCGCCTTGGCTATGGAGCTTTTTCCGGCCCCTGGCGGGCCGATAAAAATCAGATTGTGAGAACCTGAGCAGGCTATCTCGGCGCCGCGTTTCGCGCCCTCCTGGCCGATGATGTCAGCGAAATCCGGATATGGCGATGTGTCCCGCTCCGGAGCGGAGTCTCCATCCGACCGGGCGGCAAGAAAGCGCTCGGCACCGGGCCCTCCGCAGAGGACTTCCACCACATCGTCAAGTTTGCCTACACCGTAAACGGCAATTCCATCAACTTCGACAGCCTCGCGGGCCGAGCCTTCCGGGAAGATGCAGCCGCTGAAGCCTTCGCGCGCAGCAAGTTCGGCAAAAGGCAGCACGCCAGGAATGTCGCGCACCGAGCCGTCGAGCCCCAGTTCGCCCATTATCATCCATTTGCCAAGCTC
>JAGHTP010000030.1 GCA_018065265.1 Candidatus Cryptobacteroides aphodequi
TGTCACCGGCAACCCGCGTCTCCGCGCACTCATCGCCGAGGCCCGTTCCGAGTCCATGCCCAAGGAGAATGTCGAGCGTGCCATAAAGAAGGCTACCGAGACCAAGCAGGGCGATTTCAAGGAACTCGTTTACGAAGGATACGTTCCTTTCGGTATCGCCATCCTCGTAGAGGCGGCAACTGACAACAACACCCGTACCGCTGCCAACGTACGCAGCTACTTCACCAAGTGTGGCGGTACCCTCGGCACCAGCGGCTCCGTTGCCTTCATGTTCGACCACAAGTGCGTCTTCCGCATCAAGGAGCAGGACGGAATGGATCTCGAGGAACTCGAACTCGAAATGATCGACTGCGGCGTTGAGGAACTCTTCGAAGAGATCGAGGTGGACAAGGACGACAACGAGACAAAGGTCGTTGTAATGTACGGTGACTATTCAGCTTACGGACAGATCCAGAAGTACATCGAGGACAACGGTTACGAACTCGTTTCCGGAGGTTTCGAGCGCATCCCTACAACCGAGCTCAAGGAACTCACCGCCGAGCAGAGGGCTACAATCGACAAGCTCACAGGCCTTCTCGAGGACGACGAGGACGTCACCAACGTATACACGACGATGAAGCCCGAGGAGTAATCCTCCAGCATAAATCATAATCGAAGACCGGCCGGACAACCGACCGGTCTTTTTTTGAAATTGATTTTGTAACTTTGCGGGGATGCCGACTCTTGAGAAAATAGTCATACAGGACTGGAGGAACATCCGCCTCCAGGAACTCGAATTCTGCCCCGAGGTCAACTGCATCAGCGGTGGCAACGGGCAGGGCAAGACCAATCTTGCCGATGCGATACACTATCTTTCGACCGTAAAGAGCGCATTCTCCCCCAACGACAAGTTCAATTTCAGGAAGGGCTGCAATGCCTTCGCCCTGGGCGGAACCTACCGGCTCGACCAGGACAGCACCACACACATAAGTGTTAAGGTCAAGGACGGAGCCGACAAGCAGGTTTCACGCGACGGCAAGGCCTACAAGCGCATCAGCGAGCACATCGGCCTCATACCCGTGGTGATGGTCTCCCCCGCCGACAGCGCACTTGTGAGTGACAGTGCCGACGAGCGGCGCCGCTTTGCCAACCTCGTCATCTCGCAGATGGACCCGGCATATCTCGATGCCGTGCAGCGCTACACCAAGCTCTTGAGTCAGCGTAACGCCCTTCTGAAGAGCCTCGCATCGGGCAAGTACGGGCAGGACGACCTTCTGGACGCAATCGACGCAAGGATGGAAAGCCTTGCACAAAGCATATGGCAGAGCCGCAAGGCTCTTGCCGAAGACCTTCTGCCTCGCATCTCGGCCATCTACGACACTTTGAGCGGAGGAGCCGAGCAGGTGGGCATCGAATACCAGTCCGACCTGGGTCGAGGCACACTCCGCGAGGCTTTCGAACGCCACTCCGAGCGCGACCGCGTTCTCGGGTACACAACGGCCGGAGTGCAGCGCGACGATTTCCTCTTCACCCTGAACGGGACTCCCATACGCCGCACCGGTTCGCAAGGGCAGCAGAAGACCTTCCTTGTCGCGCTCAAGTTCGCCCAGTTCGAACTTATGAGGCAGAACTACGGATTCGCTCCCATACTGCTGCTCGACGACCTCTTCGACAAACTCGACATGGCCCGCACCGGCGAACTCCTCAAAATGGTCAGCGGCAGCGGCTTCGGACAGATATTCCTTACCGACACCGACCAGACACGCTGCAGGCGCATTCTCGATTCGCTGAGCGCAAGCAGCACCTATTGGGAAGCCTCCGGCGGCGAATTCACAAAACTCTGATACGCGATGAGACTCGAAAAAAAGAATGCAGAAAGCATTGACAACCTGATGCTCAGGTATATCAAGGCGATGCGTCTCGCTCCGCAGCACAACACCAGGCGCGTATTCATGGCCTGGGACGAAGTTTCGGGCGCTGCAAGATATACCCTCAAGAAGTTCTATCGCGACGGTAAACTTTATATCACTCTCAGTTCAAGCGTTCTGCGCACGCATCTTTCGATTCAGAAAGTCGACCTGATAGACCGCCTCAACGCGCGCCTCGCCCAGGACGAACTCTTTCTCAAGGACGATCCCCAGGTCGGATTCGTAAAAGACATCATCCTGAAATGAAATTCGTCATAGACAGAAGCATCCCGTTCGTCGAAGGACTTTTCGAGCCTTACGCCGAGGTTATCTACCGAGACGGAGGTGCAATAGCGCACAACGACATACTGGACGCCGACGCTCTCCTGATAAGGACAAGCACCAAGTGCAACGCGGCTCTGCTCGACGGGACTTCCGTCAAGATGATAGCTTCGGCTTCAGTGGGCACGGACCATATAGACCTTTCGTACTGCCAGCATAATGGCATAAACGTCAGTTCGGCAGCCGGCTGCAACGCCGGCGCTGTGGCAAACTACGCCTTCTCAGCGCTGTACGGCTGCGCCGCACGAAAGAGCATCTCGCTGACCGGCAAGACTATTGGCATAGTCGGAGCGGGCAGCACGGGCAAGAGGGTCGAGTCGATGGCGAGACTCCTTGGCTTCAAGGTGCTGGTTTACGACCCGCCGCGCGCCGATGCCGAAGGGTGGAAGGAATTCTGCTCGAAGGAAGAGTTGCTCAGCGACTCGGACATAATCTCTCTCCACACCCCGCTTAACGACCGGACGAGGAGGATGTGCAACGACGATTTCTTTGCCGCAATGAAATACGGGGCCTTCTTCATCAACACCGCCCGAGGCGAACTGGTCGATGACGAAGCCTTGAAAAGAGCGGTTCCGAAACTCGGTCCGGTAATTCTGGACGTGTGGAACGGCGAGCCTGACATCAACAAAAAACTGATCGATCTGGCCGACATTGCCACTCCGCACATTTCAGGGTACTCGCTTCAGGCCAAGCTGACAAGCGCCATAATGGTCGTGAGAACCGTATCGAGATATTTCGGAATCACGGACCTGTACGAATTCATCCCCACCGGCGACATAGAGACGATGAGCGCCGTGCACGTGGACGTGAACGGTATGACCCAGGGGCAGATAGCCTCCATCTTCCAGTACAACTACCCCATCTTCACGGACGACTTTATGTTGAGGATGGCTCCGGAAACTTTCTCGCGCCTAAGGCTCGACTACCGTTACAGAAGAGAATTTTTCATAGACTGATGCCACTCAGCGGCAATAATACACATAATTCCTATGACACAGAAAGAACAGATTGCACGTTTCAGGAAGGGATTTCCCGAACTGGATATCGTCCGCGCCGCAACACCCGGCGACGGAATAACCGTAATGGACGAGGACGAACTTGCCGAGGCGCTTGCCTACGGCGAAAGTGCCTCCGTCGAAGGACGCTGCAAGTTCGTACCCGCTTCGGGTGCGGCGTCACGTATGTTCAAGGATATCTTCGCCCGCAAGAGCGATGCGATAGAAAAACTCGCCGCAGGCATCGAGGATTTCGCATTCTACAGCCCCGAAGTGTTCGGATCGGCTCCCTACGACCCCGATAAGACAGCCTCACGCCTCCTGGACGCTGACGGTCTCGCATACGGGGACAAGCCCAAGGGCGTGCTCCGTTTCCACCGCTATGCCGACGAAACACGCACCCCGGTTGCCGAGCATCTGGTCGAGGCCGCCTATTATATGAAGGATGCGGACGGGCTCGCGAGCGTGCACTTCACCATCTCGCCCGAGCATCGCGAACTGTTCGAGAAGGCCGTCGAAGAGGTCCGTACCGCCTATGAAGAGCGCTACGGAGTCAAGTACGACATCACATTCTCCTGCCAGGACAAGGCGACCGACACCATTGCCGTGACACCCGACAACGAGCCTTTCCTCAAGGATGACGGCACCATCCTTACCCGTCCCGCCGGACACGGCGCGCTCATCTACAATCTGAACGCCCTGCCCCAGGAGCTCATCAGCATAAAGAATATCGACAACGTGGCGCACGAGCGTCTGCTCGACACCACCGCGAAGTACAAATCGGCCCTGATCGGCCGCGCCCTGATGCTCCGCGATATGGTACGCGCTTACCTCGAAGGGATGGACATGTTCGAATCGACGAAACCCTACACCATCTACCCCGAACTGCCCGGCGGCTACGGTCCGCTCAAATACGACCCGTATGCCAGCGACGAAGGCCAGGCACTCTGCCAGGAGATCGAGACCTTCCTGCGCGAGGAATTCGGCATCGAGATGCCTCTGGCCCGCGACTGTGCGAAGAGAGCCGAAGCGCTCCGCGCGAAGCTGAACCGTCCTTTGCGCGTGTGCGGAATGGTGCGCAACCAGGGCGAAGCCGGCGGCGGCCCGTTCATCATCAGGGAAAAAGATGGAAGCACTTCGCTCCAGATTCTGGAAAGCGTGCAGATATCCGATCCCGCACTTATGAAGCAGTCAACGCATTTCAACCCTGTGGACATTGTCTGCTGCACGCTCGACTACAAGGGCAGGAAGTTCAACCTTCCAGACCACGTCGACCCGGAGACCGGTTTCATCAGTTCGAAGAGCTGGCAGGGCCGCGAGCTCAAGGCGCTCGAACTCCCCGGACTCTGGAACGGAGCAATGTCAGACTGGCTGACATCTTTCGTCGAAGTACCGCTCGACACCTTCAACCCCGTCAAGGTGGTGCTCGATCTGCTCAAGCCAGCGCACCGCGGAGCCTGATTTGGCCAAAAACGCAAGAATTTGTATATTTGCGACCCTTTGAAAAGTTATCATAACGATATGAGCATTCAAACTGAGAACATTGCAGCACTTGCCTCACGCCGCGAAAAAGCGCGTCTCGGAGGCGGGCAGAAGCGCATAGACGACCAGCACGCGAAAGGCAAACTGACCGCACGCGAGAGGCTCGCCCTTCTGCTCGACGAAGGCAGTTTCGAGGAATTCGACATGTTCGTCCAGCACCGCTGCACCAATTTCGGAATGGAGGCATCGCACCCCGACGGAGACGGCGTCGTGACCGGTCAAGGCACGATTGACGGCCGTCCCGTGTTCGTATTCGCCCAGGATTTCACCGTAAGCGGAGGGTCTCTGAGCAAGACCATGAGCGAGAAGATATGCAAGGTGATGGATATGGCCGCGAAGGTCGGCGCACCCTGCATAGGCCTCAACGACAGCGGCGGGGCACGCATTCAGGAAGGTATCGATGCCCTTGCCGGCTACGGAGAGATATTCGAGCGCAACATACTTTCGAGCGGCGTTGTTCCGCAGATAAGCGCCATTATGGGTCCCTGCGCCGGTGGAGCTGTCTACTCCCCCGCCCTCACGGACTTCACCATTATGGTAAAGGACACCTCCTATATGTTCCTTACCGGTCCGGCGGTGGTAAAATCGGTCACCGGCGAAGAAGTTGACCAGGAGCAGCTTGGCGGAGCGGCCGTTCACGCAGGCAAATCGGGCGTCGCCCATTTTGCCGCAGCCGATGAGAAGGAAGCCATAGGCACCATCCGCAGGCTACTCTCGTTCATTCCGCAGAACAATATGGAAGCCGCGCCGTTCAAGCCCACCGACGACCCTGTGAACCGCACTGAGGACTTCCTCAACGAGATAATTCCCGACAATCCGAACAAGTCGTACGATATGTACGGTGTGATACGCAGCATAGTTGACGACGGTGATTTCTTCGAAGTACATCGCGATTTCGCGAAGAACATCATCGTTGGATTCGCCCACATGGGCGGACGCAGTGTGGGCGTGGTGGCGAACCAGCCCGCCGTGCTTGCCGGAGTGCTCGACATCAACGCGAGCCGCAAGGCCGCCAGGTTCGTACGTTTCTGCGACGCCTTCAACATCCCTCTCGTGACGCTTGTCGACGTTCCCGGATTCCTCTGCGGAACGCAGCAGGAGTACGGCGCCATCATCTCCAACGGAGCGAAGCTGCTCTACGCCTATGGCGAAGCTACCGTTCCCAAGGTTACCGTCACGCTCCGCAAGAGCTATGGCGGAGCCCATATCGTGATGAGCTGCAAGCAGCTCCGCGGTGATGTGAACTACGCCTGGCCCAGCGCGCAGATAGCCGTTATGGGTGCCGACGGAGCCGTGGGAATCCTCTACGGCAAAGAACTCAAAGCCGCCACCGATCCGGCCGAGAAGAGCCGCATCGCCGAAGAGCGCAAGATAGAATACAACGACCTGTTCTGCAACCCTTACCAGGCTGCCACGAAGGGTTATATAGAAGATGTCATAGAGCCGCGCAATACCCGTTTCCGCGTTATCCGCGCCCTTGATTATCTGCAGGGCAAGCAGCAGAGCCTGCCCGCCAAGAAACACGACAATCTGCCTCTATGATGTTTCTGCCCCTGGAATTCATCGAATGGAACGGCGTGCAGACGACACGCGGCGCAATGCGGGTTATGGAGACAGACCCGCACGGCCTGACGCTTTCGCTTGTGGCCGTGTGCGTGGTGTTCGGCTGCCTGCTCATCCTTTTCGGCATATATTCGCTCAGCGGAGCAATCTTCAGCGGCAAGTTCAGCCGCAAGGAGGCTGCGCCAGCAAAGCCGCACCGCAAGGCCGCCAAAGCCGGCGTGTGCGACCCTGAGACTGCCGCAGCCATAGCGCTCGCCCTCGAAGCCGAAGCCGGAGTGGATGCCGAAACCGAAGCGGCCATAGCGCTCGCCCTCCATCTGTACCAGAACGGTCAGGCGCACGACGTGGAGAGCGGAGTGATCACCATCAGACGCGATGCAGCGTCGGGATGGGATGACAAATCAAGAAATTTCAGACAACTGCCAAAGTTCAAAAAATGAAAGAATACAAATTCAGAATCAACGGCAATGAGTATAATGTTGCCGTGAATTCGATCGAAGGCACAAACG
This sequence comes from Candidatus Cryptobacteroides aphodequi, assembly GCA_018065265.1. Classification (GTDB taxonomy): domain Bacteria; phylum Bacteroidota; class Bacteroidia; order Bacteroidales; family UBA932; genus Cryptobacteroides; species Cryptobacteroides aphodequi. The sequence continues at coordinate 6,838 of JAGHTP010000030.1, forward strand.
CATCCGTTACCGTTAACGGAACAGAATACAATGTGGAGATGGACGCCCCGCTCGCTCCCAAGGCTCCGGCTAAAGAGAGCGTGAAGGCTGCCGCCGAGGCTCCCGTCGCTACCGCACCGGCCACTCCTGCCGCTCCTGCCGGAAAGGGTCTTACCGTCACTTCCCCGCTGCCTGGCGTAATCATCGGCATAGATGCACGCGAAGGCGCCCCGATCCGCAAGGGTCAGCGCATTGCGGTGCTTGAGGCGATGAAGATGGAAAATGACATCCTCGCCGAGGCTGACGGTACTGTCACCAAGATATTCGTAAGCAAGGGAGACTCCGTTCTCGAAGGAGCCGATATCGCAACAATCGCCTGATGGACAACATATTCCAAAGCCTGTCGCAATTCTGGAGCTTCACCGGGTTCGCCAACTGCACCTGGCAGCACCTCGTGATGATTCTGATCGGTGTCATCTTCGTGACCCTCGGAATCGTCAAGAAGTGGGAGCCTATGCTTCTGGTGCCCATCGGCTTCGGAATGATTGTGGGCAACATACCCGTTCTCACAGGCCTGCAGGTAAGCATCTACGAGCAGAACTCGGTGCTCAACATCCTCTACAGCGGTGTAAAGCAAGGCTGGTATCCGCCGCTCATCTTCCTTGGAATAGGTGCGATGACGGACTTCTCCGCCCTTATCTCGCAGCCCAGGCTCGTGCTTGTGGGCGCTGCGGCGCAGATGGGTATCTTCGGAGCGTATCTGCTCGCTCTCTCGATGGGTTTCCTACCGAACGAGGCCGGCGCGATTGGCATCATCGGAGGTGCAGACGGCCCTACCGCCATCTTCCTCAGCTCGAAGCTCGCCCCTGAACTTATGGGCGCGATTGCGGTGTGCGCCTATTCGTACATGGCCCTCGTGCCCGTGATTCAGAAGCCGATAATGCTGCTTCTTACCACCAAGAAGGAGAGGCTCATCCGTATGGCCAAGCCGCGCGAGGTCAGCCAGAAGGAGAAGATCATCTTCCCTATCGTCGGTTTCATCTGCACAGCTTTCATCGTTCCGTCGGGTCTGCCGCTGCTCGGTATGCTCTTCTTCGGCAATCTGCTCAAGGAGTCGGGCGTGACCAGAAGGCTTGCCCAGACCGCCAGCGGTCCGCTCATCGATATCGTCACCATGCTCATAGGTCTTACCGTCGGCGCTTCGACACAGGCGGATGTTTTCCTGAGCACACGTTCCATAAAGATCTTCTGCCTCGGCCTCATAAGCTTCGTGATCGCGACTGCATGCGGCGTGCTTTTCGTCAAGTTCATGAACCTCTTCTGCAAGGAGGGGCGCAAGATCAATCCTCTAATCGGCAATGCCGGAGTTTCGGCGGTGCCCGATTCTGCCCGCGTTTCCGAGACCGTCGGTCTCGAGGCCGATCCCGGCAATCATCTGCTGATGCACGCTATGGCGCCCAATGTGGCCGGCGTGATCGGTTCGGCCGTTGCCGCCGGCATTCTGCTCGGCTTCCTCGGATAGCATATGGTGGTTGGCTGGCGGCAGATTTGCCGGAAGCCTTCCGCGCTTCGCGCTATGCAGCGCGAAGCTTCTTTTTCCGAGGGGCTCAGCCCCTCTAATACCCCGCGGCCTTTGTGCTTATGTATTTGCTGGCGCAAATACCGCAGTCGGCCGGCGCGCTGATGCGCGCTCTTACCGATGCCTACGCTTGCGGGGCCCTCACGTTCACGTGCCGTTAACGGCTAAGGGTTTGACGGATCACCTGCAATATTGTGTGTTCAGTTCCCCGTCTTGGCACCTTCCTTACTCTGAGGCTTTTTCCAGGAAGGTCTCCCTCCGAAACTTGCCACCTTCCTTGATTTCAGCCTTTTTCCAGGAAGGTCCCCCTCTTGGAATCACCACCTGCCTTGATTTGAGTCTTTTTCCAGGAAGGTCCCGGCCGGGCAACAGGCGCGGCGAGGAGGGC
>JAGHTP010000053.1 GCA_018065265.1 Candidatus Cryptobacteroides aphodequi
TTTTTTTGAAGCCGAAATATAGGTTATGGTTCCCTTTTCAATGTCGGGCACGTATGCGAAGGTATAGTCCGTACGGTACCAGGTGCACATATAATCCCCGAAGAAAGAGATTTGTTCGCTGAATGACGTGTCAATGGGCACCCCGCTGCTGTTGGCGTCATATATCACCAGATCGGCGAATATTCCGGCAAGGGACCTGCCGTAACGGGCCACCTCCATTTTGACGTTGCGTTTGAGTATGATGAATGCACTCCCCGTCAGCAACAGGAAAGCGATGGCGAATGCAGCCGCCACCCGGATTGATAGTCTCTTTGCAATGGATTGTTTCATAGTGTCACTCCTCCGGTTCAAAATAGTCAAGTGTGAGCAGGCTCTCTATGGCCCTTTCCAGATAGGCGCTGTCCACCAGCGGCCAGGAAAAGCCCAGACGATAGAGCACGTTAGCGGTGAACATATTGTCGGTATCGACCATATGCAGGTCGGGCCTGTCGTTGGTCACCAGTCCCTGCAGCTTGGAATTGACCGACGGGTCTCCCAGCATCCTGTAATAGTCGGCATAATATTCCTCGTCCGAAACGGGCCTGATGCTCAGGCCGCAGCGGTTGCTGGCATCGATAAGCTGCATCTCGTCGAAGCCGAAGCGGCTGTCGGCGTGGAACGCGGTGAACTCGTCGTTGGTACCTGCAAGCAGCACTATCGCGCGGGCCGTCATATCGATAGGCGAGAAGTTCATCGGATCTGTGGCGTGGCTGATTGGGCATTTGCCTATGGTGGTGAATCCCCTCAGGGCATTCATAAAGGCATTCGTGTTGAAGTTTATCTGGAACTCTCCGTCGCTGTGACGGCCCATCAGATTGCCCACACGTATTATCTTGCCGCGCAGCCCGTCGCGGATCGCCCGAATCATCTTCAGCTCCGCGTGGTATTTGGAGATGCAATATTTGTTGTCCATATCGTCGATGACGAACAACTCGTTCTCGTGCATCCGCAATTGCCTGATATAGGTCTCTTTGGTATGGACACCGGGCACCGACACCGTAGATATCTGCACCATTCTGGCCCCGGCGGCCTTGGCTATGCCTATCAGGTTCTCCACTCCGTGTACGTTCACTTTCTCTATGATGTCGTCGGAAGCGTAATGCTTGACTATGGCGGCGCAGTTTATAAGAGTGTCGAAGTGAACATCGCTCAACCTTTCGCCTATGTTGTCGTCAGTGATATCGGCGTCGATTACCGTGATGCGGCCGGCGAATGCCTCCTCGAACGGATTGTCGAAATAGTACATCAGCATATTCTGCAGACGCATTTCAGAAGAAGGCATATCTCCTTTGCGCACGAGGCAGATAATGCGGCCTTCCCCGCGGTCGAGCAGTTCCTTCAGAATATGGATGCCGAGGAATCCCACCGCTCCGGTGAGCAGTACGTCTCCTACCGGAGTTCTCTTTACCAGATGGGCGAATTCCAGCGTGTTGTGGCTGAGGACTTCGTCGATTTCGGGATTGCCTTCCTTCGCCGTTTCCCCGGAGACCGTACCCGATTCGGCCGGCCTGCTGTGCTCTTCGATATGCTGTGCGAGTTCCTCCGGGGTAGGATGGTCGAAAATGTCCTGATATTCGACCTTGATACCGTTCGACATCAGCTGCATAATGGCCTTCGAAGCAGAGAGCGAAGTTCCTCCCGATTCGAAGAAGTTGTCATCGGCAAAGAACTCATCTGCGGAGAGTATGGATTTGAAAAGCTCGCATATCTGCTGCTCGAGAGACTTCTTCGGGGCCTTGCGGGTGCCGTTCCTGCGGCTCTCCCGCTTGATTTCGGGCAGAGCCTTGACATTCACCTTGCCGCTCGGCGTAAGAGGAATGCTCTCAATCTGCATCATAGCGTCGGGTACCATATAATAGGTGAGCCGGGATTTCAGGAATGCCGTCAGAGCGTTGATGTCGATCTGCCTGTCAGCGGTGAAGAATCCCGCAAGATAGTCTTCGGAGCCGTTGTTGCGGACCACTACCTTGCACTGTTTTATGCCTTCGAATGCTACATATGTGCGTTCTATCTCGTCCAGTTCCACGCGGTAGCCGCGGAGTTTGACCTGATTGTCCATTCTGCCGAAGAATTCGACTTCTCCGTTCCCGTTCAGACGTACCGTATCGCCGGAGTGATATGCCGGCCGGCCGTTCAGGGAGAAGAACGATGCGGCGGTCTTTTCCGGCAGGTTAACGTATCCCCGTCCCACAAGGTCTCCGCAAATGATAAGTTCTCCGCAGGCGAACGGAGGCAGTATGTTGCCGGCCTTGTCCATTACGAAGAAGGCCGTGTTTGCCGTAGGTCCGCCGATTGTGATGCCGCTGCCGCTCTCCAGTTCCTTGCAGCAGCAGGTCATAGTGCACTCTGAAGGACCGTAACCGTTGAGAATGTGTATTCCCTCAGATGCGCTCCTGAGTTTTTCGTACAGCGATGAGGGGAAAGCCTCGGCTCCGCAAACCAGGGTGCGTATGCCTTGCAGGGCTTTGTGGAACTCGGGAACGTCTATGTAGTTGTTCAGTACAGAAGGGGTCGTCGCCATCATATCCACGTGCGCCTCAGAAATGAGGGAGGCGAGGGACAGCGGGTTGTGTATGTCCTTGTCGGTTGCTATGCATACAGTCTTGCCCAAAAGCAGATGCATCAGGTTGTCAAACACCGACATATCGAAGGAGATGGAACTTGTAGCCAGGCTCACCCGTCCGCTTCCTTTGCCGTAGTACAGAGCATACGGGAAATCGTGGGGCTGCGCCATGCAGGCCAGATTGCGGTGCTCTACCATTACGCCTTTCGGCTTGCCGGTGGAGCCGGAGGTGTAGATGCAATATGCCAGGCTGTCGGCAGGGATGTCGATATCGAGGTTTTCCTCACTGCCCTGCTGCAGCACCTCCTCAAGCACTACCACACGGTAAGGCTTGTCCGGGCCGAAAAGTTCGGGGCGCGCGGCCTTTATGTCGGCAGTCGTAACTACGGCCGGGCTTGCCGCATCGCTCAGGCAATAGGAGATGCGCTCGTCGGGATATTCGGGCAGTATGCCCAGAAAAGCTCCTCCGGCCTTGAGTATGCCGAGTTCGGCAACGTCCAGCAGGACACTCCGGTCCAGAATCATTCCCACTATCGAATCTCGCTCCACTCCACAGTCTCTCAGTGCGTGCGCCAGGCGGTTGGCCTGCCGGTTGAGATTATCGTAGGAAAGGCTCTTTCCATCGCAGATGACAGCGGTCCCCGAAGGGTTGGCGGCCGCGTGCCTTTCGAAAAGACGGTTCACGGCAACGGCCTCATAGGGACGGGCCGTGTCGTTGATGGCTGCAAGCCTCTGAACAGCTGCCGATGACAGGATGGAGACCTTGTCCAGCGTCCCGTTTTCCAGGAATCCCGCGACTGTCTGCTCCAAAGCATCCAGAAACGCCCCTACATATTCTGCAGAGAAGCAGTCCTTCCTGTATTCCGCCTCAATTCCTATGACTCCGCCGGCGATGTTCATATTTACGGTAAGCGGAGCCTTGGCAACGGGAGGAAGAAGAGTATGGCATACCGCCTTCTCTCCGCACAGAGTGTCGAAGTTGAAATTGTCGCCCTGATAGGCGAATATGATATCGGACTTGACTCCGCATTCGCGGGAGATTTCGGCAAAAGAGTAGATGTCGTTGGACATACTGTCCATCAGCTGGTTCTGCGTAGCCTTGATAAAGTCGGTGACTCCGGACCTGCCTTCGATGCGCACGAGCACCGGCAGAGTCTTTACCAGCATCGTGAAAGCCGATGCAAGACGCGAGTCGCTCCTGCCGTTGTAGATGGTCGCAAACACCGTTTCCTCCCGTCCGGCGAACCTGCTCAGCGTATAGCCGAAAGCCGAATTGAAGAAAGCGTTCAAAGTCAGCTTCCTTTCATCGCAGAACTCGCGCACGGCTTCTGCTCCGATTCCAAAGCGCGCAGCGAGCCTTCCGGCGTCGGCCGTGTCGCCCGGGCAGTCCGGCTCCGGAGATTTCGGGGGCATTGAGTCGGCCTCGCATACGCCGAAGATCCCGGTGTAATAGGTCTTGGCGTCGGAATATCTGTCGGAGTTTCTCAGGCGTTCCTCTTCGAGAGCAGCCTCGAACCCACTGAAGGTCTCCGGCTTGAGTTCTTCTCCGGCGTATGCCCGGTCGATGTCGGCAAGCAGAACGGCTACCGAGGTTCCGTCAGAAATTATATGATGGAAATCCAGAAACAGGCAGTTCCCTTCGGGGGAGAGAAGTACCGATGCCCGGTACAGGGGAGAATCAATCAGATTGAACGGGCGCACGAGCTCGGCCCCTTCCGGCAGATGTTCCACCTTTTCAAGCGTTACGAGGGCTGGCGCGTCGTCATTCCTGCGGGCGCGGATGTTCCCTTCGGCGTCGGAGGTCAGGGTGGCCTTGGCATAAGGATGGGCATCTATTGCGGCCCTCACGGCGGCCGCCAGCCTTTCCGGCTGCACACCGTCCCCAAGCCGGAACAATACGGGAATATTGTATGTTACGCTGCTGCGGGCGGCGTTGCTTTCGACAAATATTCCCATCTGAGTCTGTGTCAGAGGGTAGTCTGCCTGCATCTCGTATGAAGATGCTCCCTTGGATGAGAGCAGCAGGGACTCCAGTTTCCTTACAGTGTCATTTGCCCTTATGTCATCGATTCTCACCGACACGTCGAACTCGGAACCGAGCATTACGTTGAGCTTGAGCACTCCGAGCGAGGTGAGACCGGCCTCGAACAGGCTGGTGTCTATTCCGAATCCGTCAAAGCCGAGGATATCGGCCGCAATCCGGAATATCCTGCGCTGGGTGTCGTTTTCCGGCGCAACAATGTTTTCCACCTTGCGCTGGGGACGCGGAAGCGCCTTCCGGTTGACTTTCTGATTCTGGTTCAGCGGAATGCTGTCTATCTGCATTGTGACTGCCGGCACCATATAGGGCGGTTTTTCGCTGCGGATGAAGGCGTTCAGCGCCTCTACGTCGATTTTGCCGGCGGACACTACGTACGCGGCTATGAACTTTCCACCGGAGGGATCGTCAAACGCCGCAACGGTGGCATCCTCTATTCCTTCGAATCTTCTGATAACTTCTTCGACCTCGGTAAGTTCCACGCGGAAACCGCGGACTTTGACCTGGGCGTCCCGACGGCCTATGAACTGAATGTTGCCGTCTTCCATAAAACGCACGATGTCGCCCGTGCGGTAAACTCTTTCGTATCCCTTTTCATTGCAGAAGGGATTTTCGCCGTAGGCCTGCGCAGTCTTCTCCGGGCGTCCCAAATATCCCTTCGTAACGTGCGCCCCCGAAATCCACAGTTCTCCGGCGGCTCCGGGCGGCAGCAGCCGGCCTTTTGCATCCACCACATACAGTTTGACATTGTCGATGGCCTTTCCAATCGGAATGTCCCTGTACTGCCTGTCAACCAGAAAGCCGCTGGCGAGAATGGAACCTTCGGTTGGCCCGTACAGATTGAACAGGCTGAAGCCTTCGGGCGGGGCGAGAGGCGTGAGCTTTTCGCCCGCCACATTGAGGAAACGCAGGGTTTCCAGTCCTCCCATCTGCGCAAACTGGCGTCCCACCTGTGTGGTCATTGTGGTGTGGGTGATGCCGTTTTCGTTGAAATAGCGCCTTAGGGCGGGCAGATCCAGACGGATATCATCCGAAATAATGTGCAGCGTGGCCCCAGAGGTAATGGTCGCGTAGGTGTCGAATACGTTTGCGTCGAAGCCGAAGCTGGCGTAGGCCGTAACGTTGGAGCCCGGCCCCAGAGAATAGAAACGGCGCTGCCAGGCTGCCGTGACCGCCGTATTGCCGTGGGTGAAAATGACCCCTTTCGGAATGCCGGTGGAGCCGGAGGTGTACAGTATTACAAACAAATCGTCCGTTTGCGGCTGTGGCAGGGAGACCTCACAGACGGGCAGGGAAGCAATGGTATCGACCATCATCCTGATACCCCGGAACCCGTCGGAGATTATGCCGCAGAGTTCAGCAGTGGTAAGCAGCATCCGTGCTCCCGAATCGCTTATCATCAGATTCAGGCGGTCTTCGGGATAAGTCGGGTCGAGGGGAAGATAGGCGCAACCGGCCTTCAGGACTCCGAGCGACGCCGTAAGCATATGCTCGCATCTGGGGATAAGAATGCCCACAACGTCGCCGCGCTGCAATCCTGAAGATAAAAGATGAGCTGCCAGCGCATCCGTAATGCGGTCGATCTGGGAATAAGTGAATTTCTTGTCCTCATATACAAGGCAGATGTTGTCGGGGGTTGAGGCGGCCTGGCGGCGGAACAGGTCCACCACCGTAGCATCGGCCTCGTAAGGCATTTCCGTCAGATTGAACTTCCTTATGTCCTCGCGCGCTGCGGCATCTGCAAGTTCCAACCCGGAGAGGATTCCGCCGGACAGCATCCCCTTCACCACGTTGAGGTACATAGCGGCAAAGCGGGCCGCAAACCCTTCGGTGTAGAGCTGCCGGCGGTAACCCACGTCCAGAGTGTAGCCCGCACCGGTCCTGTACATCATAAAATGGATGTCGGACTGAATGTCGGAAACTTCCTGCATTGTGACTTCCATCTTTCCGCCGGCCATTTGCGGCCCGGTGAACATCTCTGCCTGATATACGAACGAGACACTCATCCCGATTCCGTATTCCGAGGCCAGTTCGCTGAAGCTGATGCAGTCGTGGGCCATTGTCCCGAAAAACTCGTTCTGCACACCGCAGAGGTAGTCTTTCACGCTGAGGTTCTCATCTATCCGGAAATACAGTGGCAGAGTCCGCACGAACATTCCGAGCGAGTCGGACAGCCGGTGGTCGTGCCGGCCGTTGTCAACCGTGCAGAAGAAACTTTCCGTTGCTCCGTTCAGCTTTGCAAGGGTATATGCGAAGGCTCCGAGCAGCAGTGTGTTCTCGGTGATGCCGTGTGTTCTGGTGAAATGTCCTACGTTGCCGGCGTCTATGCCGTCGGCCTTTACGAACACGTGGCCGGCTCCGAAGAAATTCTCGTCCGTGACTCTGTCGGGAACCGGGGTGGAATCGCAGTCCATTCCCTCGAAGCGCTCCCTGAAAAAGTCCTGCGCCTTGCGGTAAGGCTCTGTCCCCGGGAGTGTCTGCTCGAGTGATGCAACGTCGAATATGCTTAGAGATTCCTGAGGGCAATCGCCTCCTTCATAGACCGAGGCTATCTGCTCCAGCAGGGCGGTGACGGACGTGCCGTCGAACACTATGTGATGAATATCGAATATGAATGCATTGCCTTCGGGAGAGCGAAGCAGGTGGAACCGGTAGAGCGGGCCTTCTTGCAGGTTGAACGGCCTTATCAGTTCCGCACAGCTTGCGTCAACGCCGGAGGTTTCGACTTCTGAAATGGTAATTGGTTTGTCGCTGA
>JAGHTP010000034.1 GCA_018065265.1 Candidatus Cryptobacteroides aphodequi
AATTCTCGCCCAAGTTGTGCGAGTTTTTCTGCGGACTTGGCATAGAACAGATACCACTGCTTCATACGCCAAAGATTTGACGGGCTGAATCCCTTTGACTCTGGGAATGCTGCCTGCAGATCCAGGCTGACCTGTTCGACTATTCCCGAACCCCATTTCTCCTCAGCCTTGCGAGTCACGAGGTCTCGCCCCAGCTGCCAGTTGAAGAACAGCTGTTCAGCGTTGACTTTTACAGCGGCCTTAATCTGCGCACTACGATACCTGGACTTGATTTCTCCAATCCATTGAATGTATTCTCTATCTATCTGCACATCGTGAATCTTCACGACTCTTGGTTTTTCATTTTTCATAATGCGAATATAGAGAGTTCTTTGGTATTTTGTTAAATTTTCGGCACAAGGTTTACAGCCTTCCGCTTGTTCTCATCGACTATCTTCGCGTAGATCTGAGTTGTACGGATATTGCAGTGGCCGAGGAACTTGGAGACGGTGTAAAGGTCTGACTGTAAATCTTTCGCTTGAAAAATCTTTTAGCCATAAACTATTGGTTTTCTGATGCTTAGTTATGGATATTTATGCTATCCCGCAAATTTATTTATTAGAAACACCCGTCTATCCCCAAAATTTAATGTAGCAAATACCAGGCTAACCCCAAAATGTTGGACCATGCTATCGATCACGTGAATGTAAATGTGAAGCAGCTTCTCTAATAACGACAACGGCTGGCCATCGCGGCCAGCCGTTGTCGTTTTTTCGTTGATGAGGCGCAGGGGCTACATCAGGGTGTCGACCATAGCCATCACGCGTGCCTGGTTCTCCTCGATTGTTCCGGGATAACCGTCAACCTCGTGATACTTGCCGGCAGCCTTGTAGAAAGCGATGAGCGGCTCGGTCTGAGCGTGATAGGTGCGGATGCGGTTGGAGATGATCTCCTCCGAAGCATCGTCGGCGCGGCCTTCGATAGTGGCGCGGTGCTTGATGCGCTCGAACACGAGTTCATCGGGAATCATAATGGAAATGATTCCGTCCACTTTCTCACCGCGGCGCTCGAGGATTGCATCCAGAGCTTCGGCCTGGGCGAGGGTCCTCGGGAAACCGTCAAGAAGGAAGCCGTCGAAACCCTTGATGGTCTCGAAAGCCGACTCTATCATCCCCTCAACGACATCGTCGCTGACAAGGCATCCCTTGTCTATGAGTTCCTTGGCTTTGATGCCGAGCGGAGTGCCCGCTGCGATTTCGGCGCGCAGGAGTTCACCCGTGGAGATGTGTTTGAAATTGTACTTGGTGGCAATTGCTGTAGCGTGCGTACCTTTGCCGGCCCCGGGAGGGCCGAAGAGAACGTAATACTTCATATCTGTCAGTTGTCTGCTAATACGTATATGTCTTTATAACCGCGGCCAAGCTCGTTGTAGTCGAGGCCGTAGCCGAGTATGAACCTGTTGGGGATGGACATTGCGATGTATTCGACAGGGTCCTTGCCGGCATAGACTTCGGGTTTGAATAGCATTGTGCAGATGTGCACCTTTGAGGCGCCCTCCTCTTCGAGCATAGCGGCGAGTTTGTTGATGGTGTTTCCCGTATCGACTATGTCTTCGCACAGGATGACTTCGCGGCCGACGATGCTGCTTCCCATTATCTGCGAAACCCTCACTACACCGCTGGACGATGTGCCGACATAGGACTTCGCCTTGACTGCGGCCATTTCGAAGTCGAAATCGAGGTATTTGACAAGTTCGGCGGTGAAGAGCATCGCGCCGTTGAGCACACATACCACGATGGGTATCACGTCACGGCCTGCGAAATCGGCATTGATACGCTGCGCAAGCTTTTCTATCGAAGCTTCGAGCTCTGCCTGAGGAATGAAGGGGACAAAGGTCTTGTCCCACACTTTGATCTCGGAATCCATATTTGAACGGACAAATATAGTTAAAATCGGCGAAAACTCGTAAATTTGCATCCACTAACCAAATCACACGACTTCTATGAACGATAAGCACGTCAGCCTCAGGCTGATCCTGATGAATTTCCTCGAGTTTGCCGTATGGGGCGCATACCTCACCTCAATGGGCAGCTTCCTGTTCAACGCCGGACTCGGTCCCAAGATCTGGCTTTTCTACGCCACACAGGGTTTCGTATCGATCTTCATGCCCGCCATTATGGGTATCGTGGCCGACAAATGGATTCCCGCACAGAAAGTGCTCGCTCTCTGCCACGGCATAGCAGGTGCGGCGATGCTCGGTGCCGGATGGTACGCGATGAGTGCGGGAGCGGCGATGGAGTTCGGGCCTTTCTACGCCCTCTACACCATAGGAACCGCATTCTTCATGCCTACGATCGCAATCTCGAATGCAGTAGCCTACAACGCACTTGAGAAAGCCGGCAAGGATACTGTCAAGGCATATCCCCCTATCAGGGTGTTCGGAACAATAGGTTTCATCTGCACGATGCTCTTCGTAAACTTTATGAAAGGTGCCGACGGCGTGCAGTTCCAGCAGACTTACGCGCAGTTCTTCGTTTCGGGAGCCCTGAGCGTAGTACTCTTCATCTATGCCTTCACACTCCCCGCCTGCCCCTGCAAGCCCAAGAACGCCGGCACACAGTCGTTTGCCGAGGCTACCGGTCTCGCTGCTTTCTCTCTTTTCAAGGACAAGCAGTTCGCCATCTTCTTCCTGTTCTCGATGCTGCTCGGCGCTTCGCTCCAGATAACCAACGGCTATGCAAACGCCTATATCACATCATTTGCAGGACAGCCCGGTTACGAGAACGCCTGGGGCGCCAACAACGCCAACGCTCTCATCTCGCTGAGCCAGCTTTCGGAGACCATCTGCATCCTTCTCATCCCCTTCTTCATGAAGCGCTTCGGCATCAAGAAGGTTATGCTCATCGCGATGTTCGCCTGGGTGTTCCGCTTCGGCCTGTTCGGAGCCGGCAACCCTGGAAGCGGTGTCTGGATGTTCGTGCTCAGCTGCATCGTCTATGGCGTGGCTTTCGATTTCTTCAACATCAGCGGTTCGCTCTTTGTCAATGACAACACCGACAACGAAATTCGCTCGTCGGCACAGGGCCTGTTTATGTTGATGACCAACGGTCTTGGCGCCTCGATAGGCACATGGGCTGCAGGAAAGGTCGTGAACCATTTCGTATATAACGCCGATGTACCCGACTGGAGCACAGCCTGGTACATCTTTGCAGCATATTCGCTTGTAGTAGGAGTTCTCTTCGCTATACTTTTCAAAGATCCGGCGAAGAAAAATCAATAAGTTCCATTGAAGAATAACCGACTTCGAAGATGATATTCTCGAAGCCCTGATGTTCTTCTTCATTGAAAGTCCTGATATCGGACTGGCGCACAAGGCGGTAATACCCCTTTTCGCCGGTCCGGTATTTTGAATACAGTGGGCTGGAAATACCGCGGTCAATATCCACACTCACAGCGGTAAGCGGTGATGCAGTGCCGCGTTTTTCGAGCGAAAACTCGAACGGGAACAGGGGCTGGTAATCGTAGATGTCGGAAACCAGTGCTGATATCGAACTCGCCTTGCGGCCCGTCTCAAAGCTGGGGATGTCATACAGCTGCGAGGAATCAAAGCCTACACAGGCCTGGCCGAGCCGGTTGACAACAGTTATGTCATCGGGAAGGAATTCCCGCCACAAAGGCAGGTATTCACGGCTCATATAGCTGTTCCAGGGGATGTAACTGTACGAGATTGTCCATTTGTCGCCGGCAGTGTTCCGGAAATAGTCAACCTGCGCTCCTATGCTAAGCAGTACGTCCACCGTATAATCGGCTTCGAAAACTCCCCCGGTATGAGGGTTGGTCACGCTGCCGTGCAGCACCATAGGACCGCAGGAAGGATACCCTCCGTCCCGAAGGCCATAGAACGTAAGATAATGTCCGTCCACTCCGGCATTTCTACCATAAATGTCATTTTCAATCGAGGCAGTGGCCAATGATTCCTCATCCAGGATGCAATGCCTCACAGTCCAGTCAATCTCCTGTTCGGGAGGAGCATCGTAACCCTCATGGCCCGAAAAAGGAATCGTCGAAACGGTACTGTGCATATTTCCCGGCGCCGCTTCGTAATTGACCACCTCCCCCAGATAGCGAGGATGAGGGAAAACCTTGTGCACACAGATGGTGGCATCGGCCGAGAGCACGTGCGAATCAGGCAGGGTCACCGAGAGAGTCATTTCCGACTCCCGCGTATCCTCTTCCTCGTCAAGGACGACATTGCCATAGAAGGCGAAATGCCTGATAGCAGACTCCGAGAACATCAGCTGCATTGCAAGAGACTCTCCGCTCGCGATGTAGCCAAAGGCCAGATCATCCCCCGTCAGGCTGATTGTTGCATCTTCGCAGAAAAGCGATACGAACTCACTGCAGCTGTCATCAAGACCCTTTACAGAAAGAAGCGCATACGGGGTTTCATAGGTTTCAGGATTGAGCCTGCGGCCCTTGCCGTCAGTTAGGCTTACATTCCAGATGGCATCGCATGGCGTGCTCAACAAGTCATCTGTCATTGCATTTCCGGCTTCTGTCACATCGAAACGGCCTCCTGTCAGATTGGGGTACCGGGCCGGAGCAAGATCGACATACTGGTGCGCTGAATTCTTTTTAAGTATCACCCTGGTGCCCTGGCCGGTAACGGCTTCGCGCCGGGCATACAGAGCCCCATCGGAAGGGACGAACCAGAATTCCGTTCCCGAAGAGGGGTCGCTGCAAGTGCGTACAGGCCCAGGAGTTCCGTCATAAACCCAGCAACTGTCGCCGATGCACACATAAAGAGGCGAAAGAGCATTGCAGTATGGGAAGTCGATACGCCCGTATTGAGCATAATATTCGGGCAGAGACTCTTCCACTCCATCGATTTTGCCTAGTGTGTAATCAATCACGACGTTCAGCTTTGCAACGTGCAACGAATCCCAGGTCGAAACGCAGAGTTCCACCTCGGGACGGTCTTCGCCCATATAATCCGTAAAGATATACAGGCCGTCATCTTCTATGCGCCACGAAAGCAGACTGTCCGACACCGAAACGTTATAAGCCAGATCGTGGGGGTAGGCTTCAAAGCAGAATACACTTGTCCATCCGGAATTTTGTGACAAAGTCATTTGCGGCACGCCGAACTGCAGCCGCCTTTCGTCCTGGCAGTTTTCCATAGTCACTTTCCAGCCGAAGTGCACAGTGCTTTCGTCGCTGAGGCAGAGTTCGATACGGGCCTCAGTATTGCGGACAACCGAAAAGTCGCTGCAGTTATCCTGGCCAAGGAACACATTCAGGTTCAGGTCGGCCGCAGCGGCCTGGGTTTCCCAGCGGCCCGAGATGCTGATATAAGTACATTTCGAAGCGGCCTCCTCCCCTATTGCATCTGCCGTCTTGGCCCAGGGGTCGGTATTCCCGGGCAGGAGCATGCCCTGACGATTCTCAAGCACGTACAGGACAATGTCTTCGCCGGCATTGAATGCAGCTATGTCGGCCGCACTCGCCTCATCGGCGTCTGCAAGAAATGTAGGAGTGCTGTATTTCTCGAAAGGATATACATCGCCGGCACCCTGGCAGACCTTTATGGCAGTAGCCTCGAACGAACATTTTGCTAAGCTGTCGTCCCTGTGGAGCACATATCTGGCGACAAGCCGTGTGAAAGGTATCTCAATCACCTTGGTCGATAGCGTGACGTCGGTTCCCCTCTCCGATGCGTAATACATCGGAAGACCGGATTGTGACATAGCGCCGAAGTCCGACACATCCACGCCCAGCGAACCGAGATCCTCTTCGAGCGCAGGCGCTTCCACCCGCCCGACGTTGGCAAGAGCATAAATACGGTAACTTTCGTTGCTGTAAAGGGTTACAGACACACTGCCTCCTTCGCAATAGATTTCCGTAAACAGCCGTCCGCCGCGGTAGAAATAGACATTGAAATCGTTCACGGCATCTTCACGCACGTCACCCAGCGAGCTCCTGGTTCTGACGGGAGATGTGCGTATGTCAACCCGTACGGAGTCCCCCGTCCCGTCTTCGACCGGAGAGAAAAGTTCCGTGCACGACACTGCAGCCGCGGCGGCCGCAATCAAAACTGTCAAAATGAGTTTTTTCATATGATAATCCTTTTCCAGGGCAGCACGTTCACGCTGAGCGAGCCTTCTGTCAGGCTCACATCAACATAGATGTCCTCCAGGTCGGAAGACGTCCAGTCGTAACCCGAAGCGCTGATAATCGCCCCGAGCGGAACCGACAGTTCCGGCCCGTCCGAAGATGAGCGAGTCTGCCCCTTTTCGTAAAACAACAACTTGAGCGAGTCGTCCGCCTGACGCGGAAGACATATCCTGTGGTACTGACGGATAAAGGGGCGTATCCTCACCGAGAAAGCCCCTGCGACGGGTTCGAGCGTGAACGCATCCATCCCGCAGACATTGCCGCTCACCTCCATTTCGTAGGGGAAATCGGCATTCGGCGCGTCATCGAGCAGGATGTACGCAAACGCGAACTGACGGTGCAGTGGCAGGCAGCCTTCGAGATGATCGCAGCCTGTGTCGAGCACGGTGGACGAAGCGTATATCTCATCCATCTCGCAGCCTTCGCTCACCAGCAGCACCCCATTGTGCAGATGACAGGAATGTAGCCCGCTCACAGCGGAGACCTTCAGCTCTGCGGAGCGTTCGGGAACCTCGAGGCGGCAGCGCGAGGAATCGTCAAGTTCGACGCGGACCGCGTTGAACGAGCCGTGCGACTCGGTACATACCTGGACAAGCCGTTCGTCCCCTCCCGGAATTGCCAGATCCAGCAGGCACGGGCACAGTGTCCTGTCGGCCTTTATGGAACAGCCGGCAAGACACATTGCCACAATGCAGATATAAGGTCCCGGACGTTTCATCGGAACTATATTTCCAGTTCGGTGCTTGTCCCTATCACGGTCCAGGGCTGGACGTTCACGTTGAACGAAAGCGAACCGACTTCGATGGGAGTATCGCTGCTCTCGGAGCCAGGACGTTTGAGAGTGATGCCGACAATCTCGTATGACGTGTTAGGTGCAAGATCAGGCACGGTGATAGGATAATACATCGTCTCGCCGTCCAGTTCAGCCTCAAGCACGAGGGTCATCAAGGCCGTTGTGCCGAAACAGGGCATCACATAGAAAAAGTGGTCATCCTCATGCGATTCGGAGTTTTCAATCGAAGCTCCCACGCTGTCGTAGAGCAGAGCCGTGCAGGCGGTGTGATCGACACGGGATGCGCTGCAGGCGGCAGAGCCGAAATTCACTGTCGGAAGCACGTCATCGACATATATCGCCTTGATCTTGAAATCCTTAACGGCAAGAGCCGTTGTCTCAAAATCACGCTTTATGTTGCGTACCACCACGCGTGAGACCATTCTGGTGACATCTATCACAAATGGGCCGCTGTCATCGGTGCTGACGCTGCTGCTTCCAACCATGACAAGACTGCCGGCCGCGAAATCAGAATACCCGACACTCAGAGCATTGAACTCGTCAAGCGAAGCGACCGCCGAGCAGTCGGGACCGTTGACCACAGCCTTTGCAGTGTATTGGCCATAAGAGCACTCTATCTCGATGGATGCGCCACCAGTCGAGCTGCCGTAGGCTTCCAGCCTTCCGCCAGATTTGAAAAGCAGTATCTGAGTGGTATTGACAGCCTTTTCGCCCGCATCAACCGAACCGGTCACTTTCGTGACGGCCGCAGCGTTGACGTTGAAAGAGAGTGTGCGAAGCTCGCCGCTTCGAGCCTGCCCTCTTTCGACAGGAGCAGAAGAAAAGTCCTTATTGCAGCTTCCAAGCAGAAGCACACAAGCAAGAAAGGGAAAATAAAACGCAGTTTTCATAGTGTCGGCCCGGGCTTAATTGTACATTTCGTATTGCATAGGCTCGCCGGCATCGATTACCTGCATTTTGTTCGCCATTATCTCGTAATAGAAGCGCTCGATCTCGTCCGAGCCGGTGTAGCGCTGCGACTGCAGCCTTCCGCTTACATAGAGTTTGGTGCCTTTTCCTATCTGGGTCAGGTCGGGAAGACGGTCGTTTTCCCAGGCGACGACATTATGCCATGTGGTTTCAATCACCGCAGTGCCGTTTTTGTCCTTGTAGACATAATTCGTGGCTACCGAGCAGTTGAGCACTTTCCTTCCGCCGACTGTGGCAAGTCTTGCCGACCCGACGGTGCCTCTGATTTCAATTCGATTCAATTGTTCCATAATTAATAGTTGAAGTTTGGTTTGTAAAATGCCCAGGCTATCACCCCGCGGCGGCGCAGCCTGTGGCAATGCAAATATGGAAATCAATTAATTGAAAAACGGCCTGCCCCGGACGCAGAGATGTGAATAATGACGTTCCTTTCGGTCGCGGGATGTTTTTTAAACCCGGTCGTAAAAAACGTACGGATCACAAAAAACGTTTTACGGCCGAAAAAGAAAATGCTCGATAAAACAAAGTTTTCAATCCATTGTCTTATCGGAACTTATGCCCATATTGGCAGCACTATGTATAAGAATGAACTTCCGGAACCTTGCAACTGTTTGAACTGCGGCACGGCAGTTTACGGGCGGCCAGACAAGAAATTCTGTTCCGACAAATGCCGCCACGATTATCACAACCTCAGCGCGAACGCCATTCGCAGCGTCAGGCGCGCGGCTTTGCGCTCGCTTGACAGCAATTACAGAATACTCGACCAGTTCGTGCGTATGGGAATGGCCTCAGTCAGCCTCGAGTCGGCCCTTGCGTTGGGGTTCGATCCTGCCGCGCACAGCCGCTCACAAAAAGGAGAACGTGGTCATACACTGTACCGATGCTATGACATCGAGTACGTGATGACCACGTCACGTCTTCTTAAAATAAAGAGGGTTAATCCCTGACTTTACTACTTGGACTTCTGTTCGGGAGCCTTCTGCTCGGGAATCTTTGTCGTCACGAGGCTCTCGACAGACTTCTCGTATTCAGCGTCATTGATCATATGGCAGGTGCCGTTGATCTGTGCGCCCATCTCGACCTGGAGTTTGTTGACATTGATGCTGCCGTCGATAACGGACGAGCTCTTGAGTGTGAGAAGGTCCCTGACATAGATGTCACCCTTCATCTTGCCCCAGAAATCGACGTTGTTGCACAGGAGGCAGCCCTTGAGGTCTGCCATCTGACCAACGACGATCTTACCTTTGGAGTAGAGTTTTCCGTCGACCTTTCCGTCAACCCTGATGTCATTCACTGACGAAACCTCGCCCTTGATGACTGTGAGAGACGAAATCCTGCTGACGTCGTTTACGCTTACTTCAGGCTCGATGGCCTTTTTGACATTGTTAAGTTCCATATTACTAACGATTTAATTGTTTGATTATCAAATTTATACTATGCCTTTGCCGTGGCAGTTCTTATACTTCTTGCCGCTTCCGCAGGGGCAGGGGTCGTT
>JAGHTP010000083.1 GCA_018065265.1 Candidatus Cryptobacteroides aphodequi
CCGACACCCGTCGAAGGCATCACGAAATTCACGAAAGACGAGATGGCCGCGCTTGTGCGCCCGCTGCTCGACGAAGGATTCAAGATAAAGATTAGCGAATAGCATATGAAGGAACTCGCCGCGCGTCTTCGCTCCGAACTGGAGAACGATATCCTCAAATACTGGATAGAAAACACCTGCGACCCGAAGGGAGGCTTCCTCGGACGCATCGACGGCCTCGGAAACGTCGTCCCCGGTGAACCGAAGGGCGCGATTCTCTGTGCCCGCATACTCTGGACCTTCTCGCAGGCCTACAGGCTCTTCGGGCGCAAGGAGTACCTCGCCATGGCAGAGCGTGCCAAGCGCGAAATCATCGACCGTTTCTACGACCCCGACTACGGAGGCATCTACTGGAGCCTCGATGCGGAAGGCCGTTCGCTCGACACTAAAAAACAGATCTACGCCATAGGCTTCGGCATCTACGGCCTGAGCGAGTTCGCGAGGGCTACGGGCGATGGCGAGGCTCTCGACTATGCTGTGCGCCTTTTCCACGATATCCAGGCCCACAGCTACGAACCGGAGTTCGGCGGCTATCTGGAGGCCTTCGCAAGGGACTGGAGCCCTCTGGCGGATATGCGCCTAAGCGAAAAGGACCGCAACGATGTCAAGACTATGAATACGCATCTGCATATCATAGAACCATATACGAACCTTTACAGAGTCTGGCCGGATGCAACGCTTCGCGAGGCAATCAAGGGGCTTCTCGGCACCTTCCGCGACAGGATTCTGAGGTCCGACGGACATCTTGGTCTCTTCTTCACAAACGAATGGGAATCGACATCCGAAGTGTATTCATACGGACACGACATAGAAGCTTCCTGGCTTCTGTGGGAGGCGGCCGAGGTTGTAGGATGCGATGACGAGAACTGGCGCAAGCTGTGCCTGAAAATTGCCGATGCCGCGCTCGAGGGCTTCTCGAACGGACTTGTCTATGAGAAGGATCTAACGACAGGCAAGGTCGATGGCGACCGTCACTGGTGGGTTCAGGCCGAGTGCGTGGTAGGCTGCATCAATGCCTGGCAGCTTAGCGGAGAGAGGTACTATCTTGACACCGCGGTTGAGGCCTGGGAGTACATCTCAAGTCACATCATAGATCGCGTGAAAGGGGAGTGGTACTGGAGCGCACACGCCAACGGCACACCCAACACCACCGACGATAAAGCCGGTTTCTGGAAGTGCCCGTACCACAACGGACGTATGTGCATGGAGATAATCCAGCGCGAGGCTATTTGTTCTTCTTCACAGGGTCGCAGGTAAGGCCCACACCCAGTTTCTTGAAGATTTTGCGGTCCACCTCGCTGAGCATTACAGTGGTGTGGACCTGGCAGCCTTCGAGCTGCGGCAGAGTCTCGAGCGCCTTGCGGCAGTTCTCGTCGAAGAGACTCAGCATCGAAATGGCCACAAGCACCTCGTCGGTATGCAGGCGCGGATTGTGTCCGTGCAGATGGGTGACTTTGGTGCGCTGGATAGGCTCTATCATATTCTGAGGGATGAGCTTGACCTTGTGGTCAATGCCTGCCAGATGTTTGGTCGCGTTGAGCAGCAGGGCGGCGCTGGGGCCGAGCAGAGGGCTGGTTTCGGCGCTGATGATGGTGCCGTCGGCAAGTTCGATGGCAGCCGAAGCGACGCCTGACTTCTCCTTGCGCTCACGTGCGGCTACAGTAGATTTGCGCCAGTCCGTCGTAATGCCGGCGCGCTTCATCAGAAGCGAAATCTTGTTGACCTCATCCTCGTAGCAGTTGCCTTCGGCAAGATTGCCAAGGGCCGTGTAGTAGCGGCGGATGATTTCCTGGCGTGCGGCCTCGCAGCATACTTCGTCGTCGCAGATGCAGCTGCCTATCATATTGACACCCATATCAGTGGGTGACTTGTAGGGGTTCTCGCCGTAAATGCCTTCGAAGAGGGCGTTGAGGACGGGGAAGATCTCGATGTCGCGGTTGTAGTTGACTGCAGTCGTGCCGTATGCTTCCAGATGGAAGGGGTCGATCATATTGACGTCGTCGAGGTCGGCCGTCGCGGCTTCGTATGCGATATTCACGGGATGCCTCAGAGGCAGGTCCCAGATGGGGAAGGTCTCGAACTTGGCATATCCGGCCTTCACTCCGCGCTTGAATTCCTGATAGATCTGGCTAAGGCACACGGCCATCTTGCCGCTGCCGGGGCCGGGGGCCGTGACAACCACAAGCGGACGCGAGGTCTCGACATAGTCGTTGCGGCCGAAGCCTTCGTCAGAGTCGATGAGAGCGACGTTGTTGGGGTAGCCCTCGATTGTATGGTGATAGTAGACCTTGATTCCGAGCCTTTCGAGCTTTGCACGGTAGGCGTCGGCGCTTGCCTGGCCGTTGAAATGGGTTATGACAACCGAACTTACAAGGAATCCGCGCTGGGTGAATTCGTCCCGCAGGCGCAGAACGTCCATATCGTAGGTGATGCCGAGGTCGCTGCGGACCTTGTTCTTTTCGATATCGACGGCGCTGATGACAATTATGATTTCACAGCAGTCGCTCAGCTGCTCGAGCATCTTGAGCTTGCTGTCGGGCTGGAATCCGGGAAGGACCCTGCTTGCGTGGTTGTCGTCGAAAAGTTTGCCGCCGAACTCGAGATAGAGCTTGTCGCCGAACTTGGCTATGCGCTCCTTGATGTGTTCTGACTGGATTTTGAGATATTTCTCGTTATCGAACCCGTATTTCATATCACTTGAATTACGGGATACAAAAATACTTCAACTTTGGCGAAGTTGCAAGTTCCGAAAGTGCCGAATCGGCTTTTTCTAATGAAATATTTGCAGTAAATTCGCGACCGGCTATATTTTGTACGACAATGCAGCTGAAACACATACTTATTTCCGCCCTCGTGTTCTTTGCAGCCCTTTCCTGCGGCCGCAAACAGGCCGAGGAAACCCGATATCTCGCTTCGCCCCGCCCCTCGGTACTCCTTTACAGTTATTGTGAGGACGAGGACGTGCCGCAGATAGCGGACACTATGGTGCGCGGCACCGAAGTGCGAATCTGCCCGAGCGATGTGAAGCGCATAGGCAAGCACCTCAAGTATGTGCACGTGAAAGTTGGGAAGAACGATTACTATGCCGACGAAAATTCGCTCTGCACCGAGCCCCGTGCCTGCGTACAGGAGGCCTCGATGTTCGTCCGCACACCCGCTTCCATCATTTCCGACACCCTTACCGCCAAGGTCGTCGGTCTTGCTCCCAAGGGCGCTGAGTTGACGATCTGCGATTACGACACCACCTTCACCGATGGCCGCGTACGCCGCTACAAGGTGTCATACGATGGCATCGAAGGTTATGTCTACGGCAAATATCTTGTCTTTGACAAGGCTGAGGCCGATGCCATCTACAGGCCCGACTTCCACGCTGCGGTTCACGCCAAGGTGCGCAATCCCTTCGGAGGCGGTCGCGCTGAAGGCTGCGATTTCTATCCGGTCGAGAAGCCCTCGTTCAAGGACAACGTGATGCCCGAGGCCTGCTATTCGATATATCTTAACATCTCGCCGGCAGTGATCGGCAATATCGACGCCTACATTCGCTGGGCCAAGGAGACACGCATCAATACCTTCGTCATTGACATCAAGGACGACCAGTGCCCCGGCTACAGGGCCGATGCTATGAAGAAGCATTCTCCCACCAGTTGGCAGAGGGCCGGCGCCAACAAGGAGCAGATGTATGCGAAGGCAGTACGCCGCCTGCATGAGGAAGGCTTCTATGTCGTAGGACGAATCACCTGCTTCAAGGATACCTATTTTGTAAAGGACCATCCTGAAGCCGCCATCACCGACGCTGCTACGGGCAAACCTTATCTGCACAACAAGTCGTACTGGCCGAGCGCGTTCGACCGCAGCATCTGGCAGTACAATGTCGAGCTTGCGCTCGAGGCTGTAAGGAAGTTCGGCTTCAACGAGATCAATTTCGACTACGTGCGCTTCCCCGACCGTATGACCGGCATCGAGGACAAGATCGACTATCACAGCCGTTACGGCGAATCGAAGGTTCAGGCCATCCAGCGTTTCGTGGCCTACGCCTGTGACGAGATCCACGCCGCCGGTGCCTATGTTTCGATAGATGTGTTCGGTGAGTGTGCCGGAGGTGGCTACACTACAGCTTACGGCCAGTACTGGCCCGCACTTTCGAACATTGTAGACGTTATGTGCGGAATGCCTTATCCTGACCACTTCGCCAACAACAGTTACGGCATACAGCAGCCCTGGAACCATCCATATCAGATTCTCCACGCCTGGGGAAGCCGCGTGATGGACCGTCAGAAAGAAACTGCAACCCCTGCACGTGTACGCACCTGGATACAGTGCTATCACGTTATGAAGCACGTCGATCCGAATGGAATCGATTACAATGCCGAGAATGTGGAGAAAGAAATACGCGGTCTCTTCGATGCCGGCTGTACCGGCGGATTCATGACCTGGCAGCCCTCGTCAAGCCTCGAGAAATACCGCTCGCTCAGTCCTGCCTTCAGCATCGACTATCTTCACAAAGCTTCGGCCGCTGAATCTTCCGACTCTTCCGACTTCTCAGACGAGCCCGCTACCTCCGCAGAATAATAATCGGTTTTAGTGACGCAAACCTGCGCCACCTTTCTTGATTTTAGGTTTTGTCAAGGAAGGTACCTCTGTTGTTCCACCTCCTTTAATATAGGTCTTTCCCCGGAAGGTTTCCGGCGGGCTGGCAGGTAACAGGCGCGGCGAGGAAGGCCGTTCCACAGAGCCCGCCGCAGCCGCGCCTGTAACCGCCGCGCTCCGTTGTCGCGTGGCGGTGGTGCCAATTTCACCAACGCCACAGTTTTACGACTTTCTGGCCTTTTTTCGGAAAACTCGAGTCCGCCGAGCGGAGTTTTACGACTTCGAGCCCCTTTTTCGGAAAACTCGGGCCTGCCGAGCGGAGTTTTACGACTTTCTGGCCTTTTTTCGGAAAACTCGAGTCCGCCGAGCGGAGTTTTACGACTTTGAGCCCCTTTTTCGGAAAACTCGGGGCTGACTGACCGGCACCGCGTGCGCGCATAAGCAAACGCGCCCGCTATGAAGCGCCGCTGCGGGAAGCAGTGGGAAAGCGCTTTCCTCGCGGCGCTTCATTGCCCCGGGTCGCAAGAGCAGCGTGGCCGCGGAGACGGTAGCAGGATAATAATTTACGGGAATACCGTCGTCGTCCTACTGGACTGAGGCGGATTGTTCGTGTATGGCACTGTAGATGCGGCGGATAAACTCTTCGTTCAGGCCCTGGACGGTTCCGTCGGCAATGACGCGCGAAAGAAGTTCCTCCCAGCGCGATGTCTGTAGGATGGGCACGGAGTGCTCTCGCTTGAAAGATCCAATCTTGCGGCTAACCTCCATACGCTCGGCAAGTGCGGCGATGATGCGCGCATCGCAGTCGTCAATCGCGGCGCGCAGGGTTTCGAGCACGCTGGCATCTTCTCCCGACAAAACGGCATCGTGGTTTTTCAGGGATGCCATCAGAGCGGCAAACCCCGAAGGATTGAGCTGCTGTGCTCCGTCGCTCAGCGCTTCGGCCGGGGCTGGATGCACTTCGAGCATAAGGCCATCGATACCGAGAGCGAGACTCCGCGAAACTATCTCACCGACAAGGGCGGAGTCGTCGGCTATGTGGCTCGGGTCGCAGATGAACGGCAGGGAAGGGTAGCGGGTGCGCATCGCGATGGCCAGATTCCAGGCCGGATCGTTGCGGTAGCGCCCGCTGTGCGATGAACTGATTCCGCGGTGGATGAGACCGATGCTCTCTACTCCGCAGGCCTGGAGGCGTTCAACCGCGCCTGCCCAGAGGCCGGGGTCATCTCCCACGG
>JAGHTP010000059.1 GCA_018065265.1 Candidatus Cryptobacteroides aphodequi
TGGTGAGGAATACTTTCACCATCCACTTGCCGTCAGGGCTGGTATAATTCCTTGTTGATTGCCGCTCGCTCAGCAGCACCCAGTCGGTAAGGTCAATCGTTTTCATACCCGAACGTCTTTTTTCCGGCCAGCATCATACGTAAATTCACTGATGATTTGGTGGATTTGATATCCGGTGTTATCCGGAATTCTTTCTGCTGTCCTTCAATGTCAAAACTGATAGTGGAACCCGTGGAGCTGACATCATATTCCTTTGATTGCGTGTCGGCTCTATCCATACCAAGCTTGATCAGTTCTGCATTCATTGATTCAAGATTGACCAGTACTATCAGTTGACGCAGTGAGGCTTTAACGACAAAGGGAGTTGACACCAACTCCTTGTTCAATGTTTGAGTCAGTCGCGCCTGAACAAATCTCTCGTATAAACTTTATCCTCAACGTCGTCCAGGCAGGAATCGTAACGGTTTGCGATAATCGCATTGCTCATCTGCTTGAACTTGGCAAGATCATTTACGACAAGGCTGCCGAAGAAGCTTTCGCCATCATTGAGGGTTGGCTCGTAAACGATAACCTCCGCGCCTTTTGCCTTGATGCGCTTCATAATGCCCTGAATGGCCGACTGACGGAAGTTGTCGGAGTTGGCCTTCATTGTGAGTCGGTACACGCCAACAATCACTTGTTTCTCTTTACCAGACTCCCACTGGGCATTTTCGTTGTAGTATCCGGCCATCTTCAGTACCTGATCAGCGATGAAGTCCTTGCGGGTGCGGTTACTCTCAACAATGGCTGTCATAACATTCTGAGGAACGTCCTGATAGTTGGCAAGCAGCTGTTTGGTATCCTTGGGTAAGCAATAGCCGCCGTAGCCGAAACTCGGGTTATTGTAGTGGGAACCAATTCTCGGGTCCAGTCCTATGCCATCGATTATTGCCTTGGGGTCAAGGCCCTTAACCTCGGCATAGGTATCCAGTTCGTTGAAATAGCTTACACGAAGTGCAAGGTAGGTATTGGCAAAGAGTTTTACTGCCTCGGCTTCCTTCATACCCATAAACAGAGTCGGGATGTCTTCCTTGATGGCGCCTTCTTGGAGCAGTTCTGCAAAGGTGCGGGCAAATTCTTCGGCCATAGGGTTGCCTATTGCATCAATGGCGGCATTCTCTTCATCCCATTTTCTATCGTTGCCGGTAGGGAGCATTTTCGGGAAACCTACAATGATGCGTGAAGGATAGAGGTTGTCTTCAAGTGCTTTGCTTTCACGGAGGAACTCCGGGCTGAACAGAAGGTTGAACTTCTTTCCCTTGAGTGCAGGATCGGTCAGGAACTTGAGTGCGTACTTCACATAGAGTGAGCGAGAGTATCCTACAGGGATGGTGCTCTTGATGACCATTACCGCATCAGGATTGACGCTAAGAACCAAGTCAATCACATCCTCAATGTGGTGCGTATCGAAAAAGTTCTTTACAGGGTCATAATTGGTCGGTGCGGCTATTACAACATAGTCGGCATCCTTATACGCCGCTGCGCCATCGAGGGTGGCAGTCAGGTTCAGTTTCTTCTCGGCGAAGTATTTCTCAATGTAGTTGTCCTGTATGGGCGAAATGCGATTATTAATCTTCTCAACCTTTTCGGGAATTACATCCACTGCCGTCACCTGGTGCTTCTGTGAAAGCAAAGTGGCGATGGACAGGCCGACGTATCCCGTTCCTGCAACTGCTATTTTCAATTCATCAAAATCTCTCATATTACATTTGCGAAAAAAATCTTTCGCGATTTCTATCACCTGACACTTGCAGATACAAATTTCTTTGTATCTTTGTTTCAGCAATGTGTTTTGGAGTCATAGGCGTTCGCCTCTAGCAAGATGACTTCCATTTAAGTTAGGACGTTTATCAGTGATGATGGGCGTCCTTTTTATATCCTAACGGATGGGCTACTCTTTCCACGAGCCCCAATGGCCGAACGTTCAGACTATCCAAAACACACTGCAAAAAAATGGAAGTCAATATTGCATTTGGCGGTCTCAAGTTGAAAGTCAGCTGTGAGATCAACCGTAAGCCGATTTTCGTCCATGGCCACTTCAGGGTGGTCAATGGCCGAAAGGTTTACGTGAGGCCTTATTACCGTAGGCGATAAGGTTTGATCTGCTTGCCATCCGTATAGTCAATGGGAGGTCATCGCTTCGGCTTTGGCCTCCTTGCGATTAATATCTTATTGCTCTTTTCTCCAAACCATCTTGTTGACTATCCCCACGTAGCTCTGGATTATCTTCACGACCTTGGTGGAGACGTTCTCTTCGACGTAGTCGGGAACAGGAATGCCGTACTGGCCGTTCTTGTTAAGTTCGACGGCGGTGTCAACGGCCTGCAGGAGGCTCTTTTCGTCGATGCCGGCGATTATGAAGTCGGCCTTGTCAATGGCTTCGGGCCTCTCGGTACTGGTGCGTATGCAAATGGCCGGGAAGGGGTGGCCGACGCTCGTGAAGAAGCTGCTCTCTTCGGGCAGGGTGCCGCTGTCGCTAACTACGGCAAAGGCGTTCATCTGAAGACAGTTGTAGTCGTGGAAGCCGAGGGGCTCGTGCTGTATGACGCGAGGGTCAAGCTGGAATCCGCTTGCCTTGAGCCTGTTGCGGCTGCGCGGGTGGCAGCTGTAAAGGATGGGCATATCGTACTTCTCGGCCATCTTGTTTATGGCGTTGAAAAGGCTTGTGAAGTTCTTCTCGGTGTCGATGTTCTCTTCGCGGTGAGCGCTCAGCAGAATGTACCTGCCTTTCTCAAGGCCGAGGCGTGTGTGAATGTCGCTTGCCTCTATCTCAGCGAGGTTCTCGTGAAGGACTTCGGCCATAGGTGAACCTGTCACATAGGTACGTTCCTTCGGAAGGCCGCAGTCGGCAAGGTAGCGCCTTGCGTGCTCGCTGTAGGCCATATTCACATCGGAAATAATGTCCACGATGCGGCGGTTGGTCTCTTCGGGCAGGCACTCGTCCTTGCAGCGGTTGCCTGCTTCCATATGGAATATGGGAATGTGAAGGCGCTTTGCTCCTATCACGCTGAGGCAGGAGTTGGTGTCGCCCAGCACAAGAACTGCGTCAGGCCTGGTCTCGACCATCAGTTTGTAACTCTTGTCGATGATGTTGCCCATTGTGGCGCCGAGGTCTTCGCCTACGGCGTCAAGATACACGTCGGGGTCGGCCAGTTTGAGGTCCTTGAAGAATACTCCATTGAGGTTGTAGTCGTAGTTCTGACCTGTGTGGGCCAGGAGGCAGTCGAAGTACTGGCGGCACTTGTTGATTACAGCCGCGAGGCGGATGATTTCGGGCCTGGTGCCTACGATGATGAGAAGCTTGATCTTCCCGTTATTCTTGAATTGTGCCATATCTGTCTAATATCGTGATTCTTGTACAATACGCGAGTGACTCGCGTCTGTACAATATTATACTTGTTCGCCGTATGTATCCGGACGGCCGGGGTCGAATATCTCGTTGCACCACATAACGGTGACGAGGTCGTCGGTGTCGCTGAGGTTTATGATGTTGTGGGTGTAGCCGGGGAGCATATGCACGGCCTGGATGTTCTCGCCACTGACCTCGAATTCAAGCACTTCGTCGGAGTTGATCCGGCGTTCCTGAATGAGTCCGTGGCCTGCTACGACCATAAAGAACTCCCATTTGGTGTTGTGCCAGTGCTGGCCTTTGGTAATGCCGGGCTTGCTGATGTTTATGCTTACCTGGCCTCCGCCTATGGTGTGCACCAGTTCGGTGAAACTCCCCCGCTGGTCTATGTTCATCTTAAGCGGGAAGGCCACCTTTTCCTTGGGCAGATAGCTGAGGTAGGTGCTGTAGAGTTTCTTGGCGAAGCTGCCCTCGGGGATTTCGGGAATCATCAGCGTTGTGCTCTGCTGCGCGAAACTGTACAGCAGGTCGACTATCTCGCCAAGGGTGGTCTTGTGCGTCACGGGGCAGCAGCAATAGCGGCCCGAGGCTGTCTGCACTGTTTCGACTCCGTCGAACTCGCAGCGATGCTCGCGGCCCTTGAGCGCCTCGATCATCTCGTCAACGAGATCGTCGATGTAGAGGAGTTCCATCTCCACGCTGCGGTCGTTGACCTGGATGGGCAGGTCGTTCGCTATGTTGTTGCAGAATGTGGCTACGGCGCTGTTGTAGTTGGGCCTGCACCATTTGCCAAAGAGGTTCGGGAAACGGTAGACAAGCACCTTGGCGCCGGTCTGCTGCCCGTATTCGAACATCAGCTCTTCGCCGGCTTTCTTGCTGCGTCCGTATTCGCTGTTGCCGAAACGTCCTGCAAGAGTGGCCTGGATGCTGCTGGATATCATCACGGGGCATTTGTTGCCGTATTTCCGGAGGGTGTCGAGCAGGGTGCTGGCGAAGCCGAAGTTGCCCTTCATGAACTCCTCGGGGTCCTTGGGACGGTTAACGCCCGCGAGGTTGAATACGAACCCGCATTCGCGGCACCACGCATCGAGCTGCTCGGGAGTGGAGTCTATGTCGTATTCGAAGACCTCATCTATGGTTATGGCTTCCCCGCTGCCTGCGGCGCCTACGCCGTACCAGCGGGCCTTGCCGGTCTGTATGTTCTTAAGTTGTGCGCACAGGTTCCTTCCCACGAAACCCTTTGCGCCTGTAACCAGAATCTTCATTTTGCTTTGTGTCAGTTTGCACAGACGCGAGTGACTCGCGTAGTGTACAACAATTACTTCGCGATGTTTTCTATGCCGATAAGCTCGTTCTGGATGTATTCGAGGCTGGCGATTTTGGCCTTGGCCTGGGCGAGGTCGAGGCGGGTTGTGTTGTCGGAGTTGAACTCTTCGATTGTCACGCGCTTGGTGTCGCCTTCCTTGAAGTATTTGTCGTAATTGAGGTCGCGGTTGTCGGCGGGCACGCGGTAGAAGTTGCCCATATCCACGGCCTTGGCGCATTCTTCTTTGGTGAGGAGCGTTTCGTACATCTTCTCGCCGTGACGTATGCCGATGACGCGGATGTCGTCTTTGTTGCCGCCGAAGAGTTCGCAGACCGCTTCGGCCTGGGTGCCGATGGTGCAGGCGGGGGCCTTCTGAACGAGGATGTCGCCGTTGGTGCCGTGCTCGAATGCGAAGAGCACGAGGTCGACCGCTTCGTCGAGGCTCATAATGAACCTGGTCATCTTGGGCTCGGTGAGGGTGACGGGGTTGCCGCTGCGTATCTGATCGATCCACAGAGGGATGACGCTGCCGCGGCTGCACATTACGTTGCCGTAGCGGGTGCAGCAGATCTTGGTGCCGGTGAAGTTGCCGTCGGCGTCGTAGTTGCCGCTGTAGCGGCTCTTGGCTACGGCCACCTTCTCTTCAATGGCCTTGGTGATGCCCATCGCGTTGATGGGGTACGCGGCTTTGTCGGTTGAGAGGCAGATGACGCTCTTCACGCCGCATTCGATGGCTGCGGTGAGGACGTTGTCGGTGCCGATGACGTTGGTCTTGACGGCTTCCATAGGGAAGAATTCGCAGCTGGGCACCTGTTTGAGGGCTGCTGCGTGGAATATGTAGTCGGTGCCGGGCATTGCGCTGCGCACGCTCTCGAGGCTGCGGACATCGCCGATGTAGAACTTGATCTTGTTTGCTACTTCGGGATACTTTGCCTGGTACTCGTGGCGCATATCGTCCTGCTTCTTTTCGTCGCGGCTGAAGATGCGGATCTCCTTGATGTCTGTCGAGAGGAAGCGCTTGAGCACTGCGTTTCCGAAGCTACCGGTACCACCGGTAATCATCAGGGTTTTGTCTTTGAAAATTGACATAGTATGTTGTGTTTGATTATATACGGCTTCGCCCTTACATGTCACAGGTACAGGCAATAAAGAGCGCTTTTTCACAAAGCGCTCAAAATTAATCATTATTTGGGAGTTTTCCTATGGAAAAAACTAAATAGATGATATCCTCTATGTTTATGGCGCAATCGAATTTCCATACTTCAGCCAACTTGGGAACTTGCATATCGGGCCAGGTTCCATCTCCTCTCGACAGGCCTTGCCCAGAACGTTTTAAAAAATAGTTTTCAAAAGAAACGTACCTTTCTGCATGGTCTGGGACGAAACAGCTTTGCTTTCTCACGAAAGAACTGCATATTTGCCCCGAACGGACGCCACGGTGGCGCCCCATAACCTAAAAACTTACATTATGGCAACACTTCTCGAGAAGGAACCCTTCTACATC
>JAGHTP010000024.1 GCA_018065265.1 Candidatus Cryptobacteroides aphodequi
ACACATTGCATTCGAGGCTTTCGGCGACCGTCTGGAGGTCGGACTTCTCGATGACCTTGCCTCCGGTAAGGAATGCGCGGACTATATAAGTCTCTATATCTTTATAAGGAATGCTCCCGAGCGTGACCCTGACGGCCATGCGGTTGAACCAGGCACCTTTCTCGAAAATCTCCTTCATCGCGTTCACCTGACTGCCGGTCCAGATCCAGCTGCAGAGGCTCTGCTGCTCGGCGGTGGACTTGCGCACCACATCTTCGAAGAGCTTGAGGGCGGTTATATTGTCTTCGCAGAGGTTTATGTTCTGGAATTCGTCGAGAATGACTATGAGTTTTTCGCCTCTGTCTTCGGCAAGGCGATAGGGAATGGCCAGGATTGTACGGATATCGCGTGCGTCGAGTTCGGTGCCGGCGCCCAGGCTGACCGTCGCGGCGGCTGTGCCTTCGGCGGAGGAACCTCCGTCAATGACGAAATGAGTGCCGGCAAGATAGCGCTGCGCGAATGCTGTGCGTTCGCTCGGCGTCGTGGTGAAGTGATCCAGGAGCGCTCCGGCGAGCTTGAAGAGCAGGTCGGTCGTGCTCCTGACATTCAGCAGCGAGATCTCAAGGCAGTTGAACTTTACGGAATCGAGCCTCATCGCGTATAGTGTCTGGGCGATGAGTGAGGACTTTCCCGTTTTGGGAGGCTCGTAGATTACGATGTTCCTGCCGGCTTCGATAAGCTGGCGCAGAGTATCGCTTTCATCTTTGCGGCCGATGTGGTTCTTCCCCGTTACGGGTCGGTCGTATGTAAATAATGTAGCCATTTCCGATACCGTGGATGCCTGGACCCCTGGCCGATGCAACCCGAAATGTAACAACGAGTTAAACTCAAGCCGGAGACCAATTGCAAAAATAGTAAAATATTTTGCGGAAAAAAGATTTTTGACTAAATTTGCGGTCCGAAAAATTGAAGGCCGCCGGGCTTGATAAGTGCAATCCCCATTGGAATGCCGCCCACGGTCAAAACTTAAAAAAGTTTTTATTCAGATGTACGCAATCGTAGACATCGCCGGCCAGCAGTTCAAAGTAGAGGCCGGACAGCAAATCTACTGCAACCGCCTCCCCGAGGCTAAGGGTGCAGCAGTGGAGTTCGACAAGGTGCTCCTGCTCGAGAATGCAGGCAAGTTCAAGGTCGGCGCTCCCTATGTAAAGGGTGTTGTGGTTAAGGCCACTGTACTCGCAGACGACGTAAAGGCAGACAAGATCCTTGTTTTCAAGAAGATCCGCCGCAAGGGCTTCCAGAAATGCAACGGTCACCGTCAGCCCCTGTCAAAAATCGAAATCGCTGAGATCGCACTCGCAGCTTAACTCTTAAAAGAACATAATTATGGCACACAAGAAAGGTCAATCAAGTTCAAAGAAGGGTCGTGAGTCGCAGAGCAAACGACTCGGTTTGAAGAAGTTCGGCGGCGAAACCGTAAAGGCAGGTAACATCATCGTCCGTCAGAGGGGTACCGTACACAATCCCGACAAGAACGTAGGAATGGGCAAAGACCACACTCTCTATGCACTTGTGGACGGAACAGTGAAGTTCACACGCAAGAGACAGGACAAATCTTACGTCTCCGTTGTCCCTTTTGAGAACTAATCTCGAGGGATCCACAATAGATTATGGACTTACGCTTCGAGAAGAGGTGTAAGTCCTTTTTACTTAAAAAGAAAAATGCTCACACTCAAGATGCTCCGCGATGATCCGCAGATGGTCATCACAAAACTGGCGAAGAAACATTTCGACGCCGCTCCCATAGTTGAAAAAGTGCTTGCACTCGACGCCGAGCGCCGTGCCCTGCAGGCAAAGAGCGATGCTCTGCTTTCCGCCCAGAAGCAGAAGGCCTCCGAGATCGGTGCCCTTATGAAGCAGGGCCGTGCCGAAGAGGCCCAGGCCGCCAAGGCAGAGGTCGCTGCGATGAAAGCCGAGTCCGCCGAGCTTCTTGCCCGCCTCGACGAAGCTACCCGCGAGATGAACGACAACATCGTTCTTATGCCGAACATCCCCTGTGACCTGGTTCCCGAAGGAACCGGCGCAGCCGACAACCTCGTCGTAAAGATGGGCGGTCCCGAAGTGAAACTCCCCGAAGGCGCTCTCCCTCACTGGGAACTTGCCAAGAAATACGATATCGTCGACTTCGACCTCGGTGTGAAGATCACCGGTGCCGGATTCCCCGTTTACAAGGGCAAGGGAGCCAAGCTCCAGAGGGCCCTCATCAACTTCTTCCTCGACTGCAATACCGCAGCCGGCTACAAGGAGGTCGAGCCTCCCGTTATGGTCAACAAGGAGTCGGGCTTCGGCACAGGCCAGCTCCCCGACAAGGAAGGCCAGATGTAGCACGCCCAGGGGGACGACTTCTATATGGTTCCTACCGCTGAGGTGCCCGTCTCCAATATCTTCCGTGACGTTATCCTCGACGGCGACCAGCTCCCCCAGAAGATGACAGCCTATACGCCCTGCTTCCGCCGCGAAGCTGGCAGCTACGGCAAGGACGTGCGCGGACTCAACCGTCTGCATCAGTTCGACAAGGTCGAGATCGTACGTGTCGAGAAGCCTGAGAACAGCTATGCCGCCCTCGATGAGATGGTAGCTCACGTTGAGAGCATCGTCAACAAACTGGGCCTCAAATACAGAATCCTCCGCCTCTGCGGTGGTGATATGAGCTTCACCAGCGCCATCACCTACGACTTCGAGCTCTGGAGTGCCGCCCAGGAGCGCTGGCTCGAGATCAGTTCGGTTTCGAACTTCGAGTCATATCAGTCGAACCGTCTTGCCTGCCGCTATCGCGACGAGAACGGCAAGACCCAGCTGACCCACACGCTCAACGGCTCGAGCCTTGCTCTGCCGCGTGTCGTAGCCGCACTGCTTGAGGACAACCAGACCCCTGACGGAATCATCATCCCTGAGGTTCTGCGCCCTTACACAGGCTTCGACAAAATTGACTGAAGGTAAAACCATACTCGGAATCGATCCCGGAACCAATCTGCTTGGTTTCGGGGTCATCCGTGTAGATGAGCACCGCCATATGCAGTATGTCGATATGGGTGTTCTTGACCTGCGCAAGGTTCCTGACGCCTATTCGAAGCTTGCCTGCATACATAATTACATAGCGGAGCTCTGCGAGCAGTATCATCCTGACGACATGGCCATCGAGTCACCCTTTATGGGCAAGAACGCCCAGGTCATCTTCAAGCTCGGCCGCGCTCAGGGCGCTGCAATCATCGCCGCCACCGAGGCCGGGTGCGAGGTAACGGAATACGCCCCGCGAAAAGCCAAGATCGCCGTGTGCGGGAACGGCGCCGCTTCGAAGGAGCAGGTCGCCGATATCGCACAGCGTACGCTTGGCATAAAAATTGACCAGAAATATCTGGATGCCACGGATGCGCTGGCCATCGCGATGTGTCATTTCTACCAGATTACGAGTCCTGCCCGCGTTGCGGGCGGCTCCTGCTCGTGGGAGAAGTTCATCGCGGCCAATCCGGACAGAATAAACAAAAAGTAGTGTATCGAATATGTTTCGCTCGTTGAAATTCTTTTTCAGTGCTGCGCTCCTGATTTTCGTCCAGAGTGCATTTGCCCAGAATGTTACCGGTTCCCTCCAGGATAAGGACAGCCGAGAGGCACTCGGCTTCGCAACGGTTTCGCTCTATAAGGACGGCCAGGAAAAGCCTATCAAATATTCACTTTCCGATGACAAGGGCGTGTTCTCCTTCAGCGATGTGCGAAAGGGAAGCTACAGCCTCAAAGCCGAACTGCTTGGCTACAAGGCCCTTTCGAAGACATTCGAGCTCAAGGACAAGACCATCGACCTGGGCGTTCTTTCGATGGAACCCGATATGGAGCAGCTCGAGGCGGCAAAGGTTACTGCTACGGGCAACCCCATCGTAGTGAAGAAGGATACCATCGAGTTCAACGCTTCTTCGTTCAAGACCACCGAAAATGACGCGCTCGAAGACCTGCTCAAGAAACTCCCCGGCGTCGAGGTGTCCGAAGACGGCAGCATAACCGTCAACGGCGAGGCTATCAAGAAAATAACCATCAACGGCAAGACCTTCTTTATGGATGACCCGCAGCTGGCTTCGAAGAACCTTCCCGCCAAGATCGTCAACAAGCTCAAGGTCATAGAGAAGAAGAGCGACCAGGCCGAGTTCACCGGCATCGACGACGGCGAGACCGAGACCATCATCGATCTTTCGATAATGCCCCATATGATGCGCGGAGCCTTCGGTAACCTTATGGCCGGCGGCGGTCACGACATAATGCCCGAACTCGAGAATTACGGCGACTGGCGTTTCCAGGGCGCAGGATTCCTCGGGCGCTTCACCGACGAGAGCCAGATCAGCCTCGTCGTCAACGGCAACAACACCAACAACCGCGGCTTCAACGACCTTGCCGGTTCTATGATGCAGGGAATGCGTGGCGGTGGTGGTGGAATGGGCCGCGGCCAGGGCGGCTGGGGAGGCAACAACGGCATCACCACCTCCTATATGATAGGAACCAACGGAGCCTTCTCGCTCCTCGACGGTGATATGGACCTGACCGGCAACTATCTCTACAACCACACGAACAAGGATGTGGAGGAATCGAGCCTCAAGCGCACCTACCTCGACGACCACAACCTCTTCTACAACACTCAGGGAATGAATTACAACGTTTCCGGAGGCAACCGTTTCGGGGTAAGGCTGGAGCACAAGTTCTCGGAGAATGCCAACATAGTGTTCGAGCCCCAGGTAAACTTCGGGTCGGGAAGTTATTTTGAAACAAGCACCGATACAACTTACTACGAGAGGGCCGACGGCAGCTCGTACCGTATCAACGACGCCCACACCGACAACAGCGGCGCGAACAAAAATGTGAGCACGAGCGGTTTCGGCCTCTATCGCCAGAGACTCGGCGCCCCGGGACGTACACTCACCGTAATGGGCCGCTACAGCCTATCTAATAACCGCCTCGAAGGCATCAATTCCAACGGATCGGTGACATACAATGAAGATGGAACCCAGGCTGAGGTCAAATCCGTCGACCAGACATTCAACAATGTCCAGAACAGCTATTCGCTGATGGGGCGCGTAACCTATACCGAGCCGCTCGGTTCGAAATTCTTCCTCGAGGCCAACTACAGCTATAACTGGAACAAGTCGACATCCGACAAGAAGACCTATGAGGCCGACGGCACTCCGGTGGCTGCATACTCTAATGAGATAATCAACGAGAGCCACAGGCAGGATATGGGCGCAAACCTCAAGTATCAGGCCGGTCCTCTCAATGCCCAGGTTGGATTCAGCGCCAAACCTACCCGCACCATCAACATCACCTCGTCGAGGCCCGAACCCTACAACGACTTCCGCTGGAACTTCTCGCCCCAGGCGATGATCTTCGCCGACTTCAGCGAGACTTCGAACGGCCGCCTGTTCTATTACGGAAACTCGGCACAGCCCAGCACCTCGCAGTTGATGCCCGTGCCCGACAATACCAATCCTCTGAACATCAGTTTCGGTAACCCTACCCTTACTCCGTACTTCACCCATAACATCAGGGGCGACTGGCGCTACAACAACAAGAAGACTTTCTTCTCCGCGAATATCCGCTTCAACGGCTCGTTCGTGCAGAACCCCATAGTCAACGCGATGTGGTACAATGGCGGTGCGCAGTATTCGATGCCGGCCAACGGCCCCGCTTCGGGCAACACCAGCGTCAATGCATTCATCAACGCTCCTATAGCCAAGTCCAAGTTCTCGATCAACACTATGACGAGGGCCAATTACTCGCGCAGCGCTTCATTCGTGGGTGCCAATGTGGATATGAGCGGATACGCCGATCCTTCCGAGGACTACTACAGCTTTATGAACGCATTCATCGCCGACAGGTGCGATGCCTCCGGAAGGCTCGACCTTGTGGGTGCTGACGACTTCACACTTAACACGACCAAGAATCTCGGTATTACCGAAAGGCTGCGTGTCTCATACCGTGGCGACAACCTGGAAGTTACGGCCAGCGGCCGCACAAGGGTCAACCACTCCTGGTACACAATAGCAAAGGATGCATCCAACACCACAACCTGGAACAACCAGATCAATGCCACCTGCAACTGGACCTGGGAGCAGACGGGAATAACATTCAAGAGCGAATACCAGTACAACTGGTACCGCGGCTACAGCACCGCCCAGCCTTCTGAACACATCCTCAATGCCGAACTGCAGAAGAGCCTCTTCGAGAAGAAATTCACCCTTGCGCTCAAGGGCTACGATATCCTCGGACAGTCGAAGAACCTTATGGTCACCGATTCTGCCAACTACCATCAGGAAGTGCTCAACAATACGCTCGGACGCTACATTATCCTTTCGCTCACATACAGGTTCGGCAATTTCAACAATGCCGGCAACTCGATGAGGGGCCCGATGGGCGGCGGCAGACCTCCTATGAGGTAATCACGCCGGAATTGTGTATATTTGCGCGATTATGAAATTCAAGGATATAAAGGCTAAGATAGATTCGAACTGGCTTTCCCGCAATCTGGTTCGTGGAATAATATACATTCTGGCGCTTGTGGTGGTAACACGGCTGCTGCTCGTGGTGCTCACGCAGCACGACATCAAGGTCAAGGTTCCCGACTTTTCGGGCAAGACTCTGGTTGAGGCGACCAGAACCGCCAACCGCACGGGCGTGAAACTCCACGTGGTTGATTCCGTCTATGTGAACCGTATGCGAAAGGGCGCAATCTTCGCCCAGAACCCGAATGCCGGTACTAAAGTCAAGAGAGGCAGGACCATCTATCTGACAACCAATGCAATGCGTACGCGTCAGGTGGTTATGCCCGACCTTGTCGGCCTTTCGATGCGTCAGGCAAAATCGGAGATCGCTTCGCGCGGACTCGTGCTCGGCGAACTCGTGTATGTGCCCGATATGGCAACGAACAATGTCCTCGACCAGATGTACAAGGGCAAACCCGTAGCCAAGGGAACAATGCTTGATGCCGGTTCGGTCATCGACCTCAAACTCGGTCTCAACCAGTACGACGGCTATACACTTGTGCCGGATCTCACTGGCGACAAATACCTGGAGGCCGTGAACAGGGTTCACGACAATTCCCTGAACGTTTCGAAACTGATGTTCGATTCAACGGTGAAGTCGTACTCCGATTCGCTCAACGCCTTCGTCTATAAGCAGGTTCCTCCTGCAACGGGTCGTCAGGTACGTATGGGCGGAACTATCAGGCTTCAGCTGACTCTGGACAAGAACAAGATCAATCCGCCTTCCGCAAAGCAGTAGTATGGAAGACTGGCTTGAAGACAATATCCCCCAGAACGAAGAGGATCAGCTTTTCGAGCATTTCCGCTTCGAGTGCGATGCCGGCCAGGAACCGGTGCGCATAGACAAGTATATGGTCCAGCATATGGAAGACACCTCGCGCCATCGTGTGCAGGTGGCCATAAAAGAGGGCTATGTGCACGTCGGGGACAAGGTGGTCAAGGCCAATTTCATAGTCCGTCCGGGTGATGTCATCCGCTTTATGATGCCTTACCGGCGCCGCGGGCTTGAAATCATCCCCCAGAACATTCCTCTGGACATAGTTTACGAAGATGCCGACACGCTTGTGGTGAACAAGCCTGCCGGTATGTGCGTCCATCCGGGGCACGGCAACTTCGACGGCACTCTGGTCAACGCTCTGGCCTATTATCTGGGCCTCAGCCAGGGCCCAGATGCCGAAGACGAGCGTATGGGCATACTCGTGCACCGCATAGACAAGGACACTTCGGGCCTTCTTCTCGTGGCCAAGAACGATGAGGCGCAGCTGCGCCTTGCCAAGCAGTTCTTCAACCACAGCATAGAACGCCGCTACCGTGCCGTGGTTTGGGGAAAC
This sequence comes from Candidatus Cryptobacteroides aphodequi, assembly GCA_018065265.1. GTDB lineage: Bacteria > Bacteroidota > Bacteroidia > Bacteroidales > UBA932 > Cryptobacteroides > Cryptobacteroides aphodequi. The sequence continues at coordinate 7,889 of JAGHTP010000024.1, forward strand.
ATAAGCGAAGACGAGGGTACGATTGACGCTCCTATAGGCCGCGACCCCAATGACCGTCTGCGTTACCGTGTCTGCCAGGACCCTTCGCAGGGCAAGACTGCCGTGACCCATTACCGCGTGCGCGAGCGCTTCGGGTATGTGACCCTTGTGGAG
>JAGHTP010000027.1 GCA_018065265.1 Candidatus Cryptobacteroides aphodequi
CTTCCGTGCACAGTTGCGTGGAGTAAGCGATCTCCCTTTCTTTATGTTCAGACTAAGCAAAATCTTTGGATAGTCTCACACGGAACTTTGCAGGTGAGCCGGTTTTTTGCTATATTCGCAGCGGATTTCAAAAGATGAAGGCATCTTACACCATACCCGAGATCAAAATGCTCCCCGTCATCGCTACGCAGGTCATCTGCGGCAGCGAGTCTCTCGGCACCACAAAGAACGAGAGTTTTGAGGAGCAGGAGCTCGACTGGTAGAGCCTGACCGCGAAGCGCAAATTTTTCGCCCCTGGCCGGAGCGCCGCGCCGATTCAAATTTCCATTCCCGAAAGCATCGCCTCACACCCTTCCAGGATATCCTGGAACGTGGTCTCGAAGTCGCCCGTGTACCACGGATCGGCCACATCGCGGCGCACGCCGGTGTACGACATAAGCAGATGCACCTTCCCCTCCGGGTCTTCGCCAATGATACGGCGCAGCCAGCGCAGATTGCTTTCATCCATGCAGATGAGCCGGTCGAAGCGGGCATAATCGGCCTTTGTCACCGTGCGGGCCGTCTTGAGCGGGTCGAACAGAACCCCGTGCTGGCTCAGGCACCTTCGTGCCGGCGGATAGATGGGATTGCCGTACTCCTCGTCCGAGACCGCCGCCGACTCTATATAATATTCGCCCTCGAGCCCTCTTGCCTTCACAAGTGCCTTAAGGATGAACTCCGCCATCGGGCTGCGGCAGATATTCCCGTGGCAGATAAAAAGGATGCGGATTATTCTATTGCTGTTCAATGGCATATCGATCATTGCCCGGAGCCGGTTTGCGCCCCGGTTTACAAAATGCAAATATGCGACAATTCCGGCAAAAGAAAACTAAAAGAGTATTTACTAAATAACCTTTTACTAAATGGTATCTTAGTAAATGCTCTTTTACCAATGAGCCGGCCAAACTAATGTGTGCAAAACTTTGGTATCTTTGTCACGGCAAAGGAATCGAGCTATGTACGAGGTAACAAAGACATCGGACCGCACGACACAGGACGGGGTGCGCATCATATGTGCAGATACTTGCAACAGCGTTTGTTCGCGGCAGGTGGCGGTGGCCGTCAAGGACGGCGTTATCGTGGATTGTGCTTTCAACGGCGGATGTTCGGGCAACACGCAGGGCGTGGCCCGGCTCGTCAAGGGGATGAGTGTCGATGAGGCTATCGCCCGGCTCGACGGGATTCTTTGTGGCAACCGCGGCACCAGCTGCCCGGACCAGCTTGCCCGCACGCTGCGCCTATTCTCGGAAAACCAGAATTAATCCAACCTGACACCTCCGGACCTTCCTTGAAAATAGCCAAAATCAAGCGAAGAGGGGCCTTCCTGGAAAAACGCCAAAATCAAGGAAGGTGGCGACACGGGAGAGCGGATAGGGAGCAAAGCCGCAGACAAACCCTTCTGTTCCTTAATAATGTCGCTCGAACTGCGGAAGGTTGGCAAAAATGGGGAAGACCTTCCGCGATATGTTTTCATAGTTTATTAATAATCACCCTGTTATAAAAATACGGCGCGGAAGGTGGTCCAAGAAAATGCCGACCTTCCGCACCAGCTGTATTTTGAAAGCGAAATTATTTCTTGCGGACGATGGTCAGGCCGTCGCGAAGAGGGAGGATAACGGATTCGACGCGCTTGTCGGTGGCGACGAAGTCGTTGAAGCGGATGAGTGACTGAGTCTGGGCGTCGCAGATGTGACCCGATTCGGCATATACCTTTCCGTCCCACAACACGTCATCGACAACGATCAGTCCGCCGGGGCGCAGCATGTCAAGCACCAGTTCGTAGTACTGCATATATTCCCGCTTGTTCGCATCGATGAACGCGAAATCGTACATACCTGCAGAGGCAGCACCCCGAGCCTCGCACTCAGTAGATTCCTGGAGGAATCCCGAAGCGGCACAATCACCGGAAGCGCTCGAGCCGACTTCCAAAGCCAGGCAACTGCCCGAGGCTTTCGAACGAGCCGTCGAAGATTGGCAGCCATCCGAGGATTCCGAACGAGCCGTCGAAGCTAAGCGATTGCCCGTCAGCCCCTTCAGCGCCTCCTTGGCATCACCTATATGCAGCGCAATCTTCGAGTCAACCCCTGCGCGACGCCAGCCTTCGAGGATGAGGTCCTGAAGTTCGTCGTTGATTTCGAAGGCATCCAGATGCCCGTCTTCGGGCAGGGCAAGGGCGATGCAAACGGCGCTGTAGCCGGTGAACGTTCCTATCTCGAGGGCCTTGCGCGCCCCCGTGAGCCTTACCAGCATATTGAGCAGGCTCCCCTGCACCTTTCCCGAAAGCATACGCGGGTAGTTGGTGTGGATGTTTGTCTGCTGCTCTATCCAGTCAAGGGCAGCAGCGATGGCGGGGTCGTTCTGCAAAGAACAATGTTCGCGGAGATATTTGTCAGCAGGCAGTTCCATAGCGGGGATGTCGTTAAAAATGCGAATAGTCAGCAGCGGGCGAAACGAAAATCAAGGGCGAAACGGGCAATCAATCGTAAACCAAAGTCGAAGGGTCGGCAAAGATCCTCAGGGCCATATCGCGCAAGTCTTCAGCCGTTACGGCCTCGATGGCGCGGCGGTTCTCCTCATCGGTAGCAACGCGGCCGAAAGCAAGCAGGCTCTTGCCCATCGAAAGGCATTGTGACTCGCAGCCCTCACCCGAGATGGCGAGCTGGCCCAGCAACTGTTTCTTGGCCTGGGCAAGCCGTTCGGGGCTCATAATGTTCTTCTGGAAGCGGGCGATGATGCGGCGTGTCTCGCGCAGGCATTTGTCCAGATTGGCACGATCGCAGCCAAGGCAGATAGCCATAATCCCGTCGTCGGCATACTGAGTATAGGAGCACTCCACCCCATACACCCAGCCGTGACGCTCGCGCAGCGACTCGCCGAGCAGCGAATTCGATGCAGGACCGCCAAGGATATTGGCAAGCAGAACCGCGGTGATGCGGTCCTGCTTATCGCGAAGCGAGGGGGCCTTGGCGCCTATCACGGCGTTGGCCTCCGACAGATTCTTGGATATATGTTCTGAAAATGCCACAATCAACCTAAACAGCAGGCGCGCCGCAATGCCGGAAAGCGCGGCCACCCGCAAAGAGCGGAAATCAACCTATCTGCGCACCATTTGCGAGAGCCTCGGCAGGAGTGATGAAGCGCATCTTACCGTCACCCTGACGGGCCATCAGAATCATACCCTTGCTCTCGATGCCGCGTATCGTGCGCGGAGCGAGGTTGGCGAGAATGCATATCTGCTTGCCAACCATCTGCTCGGGAGCGTAGTACTCGGCGATGCCGGACACTATCACCCTCTTGTCGATGCCGGTGTCGATGGTCAGTTTGAGGAGTTTGTCAGTCTTGGGCACACGCTCGGCCTCGAGAACGGTAGCGGTGCGGATGTCCATCGCCTCGAAACTGTCGAAGCTGACCTCCTCCTTCTGGGGAGCGACAACCTTCGCGGCTTCGGCGGCGGCAGCGGCCTCCTGCTCGGCACGAATGGCGTTGAGCCTTGCCATCTGGGCCTCGATTGCGTCGTCCTCAACCTTGGCGAACAGCAGTTCGGCAGGACCGATTTCGTGTCCGGCAGGCATAACGTCCGTGCGTGCGAGGTCGTCCCATACCGGGCTGATACGCAGCATGGCGCTGAGTTTCTCGCAGGCGAAGGGAGTGAACGGCGCGAAAGCCACGGCAAGCGAAGCGCATATCTGCAGCGATACGTTCAGGATGGTGGCACAGCGGCCCATATCCTCCTTCGCGACCTTCCAGGGCTCGCAGTCCGAGATGTATTTGTTACCCACGCGGGCAATGGACATCGCGTCCTTGAGCGCCTCGCGGAAATGATAGCCTTCGATGTTCGCCTCGAGCGATGCGCGCAGTGCGGGCAGTTCGCCCAGAGCCTCGCGGTCAACATCCTGCAGTTCCCCGGCCTCGGGCACACGGCCGCCGAAGTACTTGTGGGTAAGCACCACGGCCCTGTTCACGAAATTACCGAAGATAGCAACCAGCTCGCTGTTGTTGCGGGTCTGGAAATCCTTCCAGCTGAAGTCGTTGTCCTTTGTCTCGGGAGCGTTGGCGGTGAGCACGTAGCGCAGCACGTCGGCCTTTCCCGGGAAGTCGCGCAGATACTCGTGAGCCCAGACGGCCCAGCCGCGCGAAGTCGAAATCTTCTGTCCTTCGAGGTTGAGGAACTCATTGGCGGGTACGTTCTCGGGGAGGACATAGCCATCGCCATAGGCCTTGAGCATCGAAGGGAACACTATGCAGTGGAAGACGATATTGTCTTTGCCAATGAAATGGACGAGTTTGGTATCGGGGCTCTTCCACCACTTCTCCCAGCTGTCGGGAAGAAGTTCCTGTGTGTTGGAGATGTAGCCGATAGGAGCATCGAACCACACGTAGAGGACCTTGCCCTCGGCACCTTCCACCGGAACGGGAACACCCCATTCGAGGTCACGCGTAACGGCCCTGGGCTGAAGGCCGCCGTCAAGCCAGCTCTTCACCTGACCGTAGACGTTCGGACGCCATTCCTTGTGGCCCTCGAGTATCCACTCGCGCAGCCACTGCTCGTAATCCTGGAGGGGCAGATACCAGTGCGTGGTCTTCTTCTTGATGGGTTCGGCACCGCTGAGCTTGCTCTTCGGGTTGATAAGTTCCTCGGGGCTGAGGGTGCTTCCGCACTTCTCGCACTGGTCGCCATAGGCGCCTTCGGCGCCGCACTTGGGGCAGGTTCCCACAATGTAACGGTCGGCAAGGAAGGTCCCCGCTTCGGGATCGTAGTACTGCTCGCTCTCGCGGGTAACGAACTTGCCCTCGTCGTAAAGCTTACGGAAGAACTCGGAAGCGTTCTTCTCGTGAACCTTGCTGGAAGTACGGCCGTAGATGTCGAAGTTTATGCCGAAGCCCTTGAAGGACTCGTCGATAATTGCGTGATACCTGTCAACGATATCCTGAGGTGTGCAGCCCTGCTGGCGCGCCTTTATTGTGATAGGAACTCCGTGTTCGTCACTTCCGCACACGTAGAGCACCTCGCGTCCGCGCATTCGCAGGTAACGTACATATATGTCGGCAGGTACATAAACACCTGCAAGGTGACCGATGTGTACGGGCCCGTTCGCATACGGAAGGGCGCAGGTTACAAGAGTGCGTGCGAATTCCTTATTCATTGCTAATATTCTTTTTGATTGATTTCTGTGTATTCTGCAATTGTATGATTTCAGACAGGATGGCTGTCTGTTCTTCTTCGGATGCGGTGGCAAGTCGTGCCCTGACTTCGTTCAGCCGGCTCTGTACCAGGCGCTCGGCATAGACATACAGGCTCTTGGGCACGAACATCGCAAGCCACGACGAACGTGCCGTGAGCGACGAGCGCAGTGCCGTCACCGAAAGGTCGTAGTTATCTATATAGATGCCCGAGACGAACTCGGCAAGCTCGCGGTCCTCCCCGTCGAGCATACGGTCAACCGCCTTCTGGCGCTCCAGACCGGCGTCGAGCGACTCGAAGAAAGAGTCGTACGCCTCGCGGCAGAGGGTGTTGTGCATAGGCGAATCGATAGACGAGCGGATGAACTCGGCCACCGTAACCTTGAATTCTCCTCCCTGGAAGAAAGGCGAATCGTCCGGAAAGTCGAGATCAAAATCACCGTACTTCAGCAGGAAGTGCAAGATGTCGCGTTCGGCCTGGGCCACAACGTGGTCTTCTTCGCGGTAAACCGGCCTGACGGGAGCGGAAGCCCCGGGCGTCTGCTGTGCGGCCTGTGAGGAAAGGCCCTGGCGTTCGAGCCTGGCCGCTTCGCGTTCGGCATCCTTGCGACGGTCTTCGCGCATCGCCCCGCGCGTGCGGGAAACCCTCTGTGCAATGAGCGACGTCTCTACCCCGAACTTGCGCGCAGCGGTCTCGCAATAGACTGTGCGCTGCACAGGATCGGGTATATGCGCTATGGTATCGGCTATGTCGTTGATGAGAGCAGAGCGCTTGTACGGGTCGTTCCCGGCATCGGCGAGCAGCAGGTCGGTCTTGAACGAGACGAAGTCCACCTCGTGGGCGGCGATGTAAGCGCGCACCTCTTCGAGGGTATGGCTGCGGCCGAAAGAATCGGGGTCCTCTCCTTCGGGGAGAAGCACTATGCGCACATTCATTCCTTCGTCCAGAACCATATCCGTTCCGCGGATGGCGGCGTGTATGCCGGCGCTGTCGCCGTCGTACATAATGGTAAGATTCGGAGTGAAGCGCTTGATGCGGCGTATCTGTTCAACGGTGAGCGACGTGCCGCACGAAGCAACCACGTTGAGTATTCCCAACTGGCGGAGAGTCACCACGTCGACATTCCCTTCAACCAGATAGCACTTGTCCAGGCGTGAAATCTCGCCCTTGGCGAAGAACAGGCCCAGCAGCTCGCGACTCTTGGTATAGATCTCCGTCTCGGGAGAATTGACATACTTGGCCGGATTGTCGGCACTGAGCGTGCGGCCCGAGAAAGCTATCACCCTTCCGCTGATGCTGTGGATGGGGAACATCACCCTCTCGCGGAAGCGGTCGGCAATGGTGCCATCCTCGCGCTTTACGGCCAGTCCGGCTTCGATCAGATACTCGACCTTGTGCCCGGCGGCCACGGCGGCATCGACCAGAGCCGTGCGGCCCGAAGGCGCCCAACCCAGCCCGAAGTTGCGTATGGTCTCATCCTCCAGCCCGCGCGAATGATAGTATGTCATCGCTATGCCGCGGCCTTCGGGTGTGGAGAGCTGGTCCACGAAGAACTTGTGCGCGAACTCGCTTACCAGAAGAAGGCTCTCGCGATGTGCCCGCTGCTGTATCTCTTCGGCCGAAACCTCTTCCTCAACCACATCGATGTGGTATTTGGCGGCTATGTAGCGCAGGGCGTCCTGATAATTCATCTGTTCGTGCTCCATCAGGAAGGTCACGGCCTTGCCGCTCTTTCCGCAGCCGAAGCACTTGTAAATGCCCTTGGAAGGAGACACGTAGAACGAAGGGGTACGCTCGTTATGGAAAGGGCAGCAGGCGACCATATTGGCCCCGCGGCGCTTGAGCGTCACGAAGTCTCCGACAATGTCCTCTATGCGGACAGTGTCAAGGATGAGGTCGACTGTTTCCTGCTTAATCATAAGGGCTGCAAAGATACTTAATTATGAGGCAACTTCGCAAAGGAATTTCAAACGAACCAGGCGTATCTCTTCGTCGGTATAATCGGCCTGCAGAGCGGCGATGGCGTCCTTGATGCTGTCCGACTCGGCTTCATTGCGGAACCAGTCGTACAGTTCGTCGATGATTTCCGGGTCGACCTCGGCGCGCACTATGTAGTCGATGTTCAGTTTCGTGCCCGCGCCGACTATGGTTTCGATTTCGGTCAGAAGGTCCTCCCGGTCTATGTCAAGCGAAGAAGATATGTCCTCCAGAGGGGTGCGCATATCTATCTTGCGGATTATCTGGATCTTGCGCTCCGAACGGCCCGGTGCGGTCTTCACCACGAAGTCATCGGGCCTTTCTATCTCGTTCTCCTCCACGTACTTGGCTATGAGGTCGATGAACGGCTGGCCGTATTTGCGGGCCTTACCCTCGCCTACGCCCTGGCAGTTCTTGAGTTCGCTGAAAGTCAAGGGGTAGATTATGGACATATCGTCGAGCGCAGGGTCGCCGAACAGAATCCAGGGCTGGAGCCCCAGTTTGCGGGCGAGGTCCTTGCGCAGGTCTTTGAGCAGAGCCAGCAGCACAGGGTCGCCGGAGCCTCCGCGCGAAGCGGCGGCAACTGCGGCGGCCTCGTTCTCTTCGTCCTCGTCAGGCCCGGTAACGCTGGCGGAGAAGTTGCGGTCCTCGACCAGATTGAGCTGCCAAGGCTCCTGAAGGAAGCGGCGGCCCAGGTCGGTGACGTGTATGAGGCCATAGGTCTCTATCTCCTTTTCAAGCAGATGGGCTATGAGGCCCTGATGTATGACTGCGGCCCAGAAGCGCTCACCGTGCGGCGATCCGGCTCCGAAGAACTCTATATGGTCGTGCTTGTACGACTTTACCAGGGCGGTGTCGTTGCCCGAGAGTATGGCGGCAAGATGTTCTATCTTGAAATGTTCCTTCAACGACAGGATGAGCCTGATGACAAGCTTCATCTCGACGCGGCCGTCGAACACCTCGCGCGGGTGGAGGCAGTTGTCGCACGAGCCGCAGTTGTCCTGCGGATAATCTTCGCCGAAGTAGCCGAGGAGCAGTTTTCTGCGGCACTGGCTCGATTCGGCATACGACACGACCTCGGTAAGAAGCTGGCGGGTGATTTCCTGCTCGGCAATGGGCTTGCCCTGCATGAACTTCTCGAGCTTCTGAATGTCCTTGTAACTGTAGTATGTGATACAGGTGCCCTCCTTGCCGTCACGACCGGCGCGGCCCGTCTCCTGATAATATCCTTCTATGCTCTTCGGGATGTCGTAATGTATCACGAAACGGATGTCGGGCTTGTCTATTCCCATTCCGAAGGCGATGGTGGCAACTATTATATCGACCTCCTCCATCAGGAAGCGGTCCTGGTTCTCGGCCCTCACCTTCGCGTCGAGCCCGGCGTGGTAAGGCAGGGCCTTGATGCCGTTGATCTGCAGGAAGGAGGCCATCTCCTCGACCTTCTTACGGCTTAGGCAATAGATGATGCCGCTCTTGCCGGGGTTCTGGCGGATGAAGCGGACTATGTCTTTCTCGGCGTCGATCTTGTCGCGCACTTCGTAGTAGAGGTTCGGACGGTTGAAGGACGACTTGAACACGCGTGCGTCGGGAATACCCAGGTTCTTGAGGATATCGCTCTGCACCTTGGGTGTGGCGGTGGCGGTAAGCGCTATGATAGGCGCGCGGCCTATCGTGTCGACTATCGAGCGTATGCGGCGGTATTCGGGACGGAAATCGTGTCCCCATTCCGATATGCAGTGAGCCTCGTCCACGGCGTAGAACGACACCTTGATGGTACGCAGAAGCGCGATGTTCTCGCCCTTTGTGAGCGACTCGGGCGCCACGTACAGTATCTTGGTCTTGCCTGAAAGCAGATGGGCCTTCACCTCATCGGCCTCGGCCTTGCAGAGCGAGGAGTTGAGGAAATGGGCGACGCTCTCCTGTCCGTCCACGAAGCCGCGGATGGCGTCGACCTGGTTCTTCATCAGGGCGATGAGGGGCGAGATGACGATCGCCGTACCCTCCATCAGAAGGGCCGGCAGCTGATAGCAGAGCGACTTGCCTCCTCCGGTAGGCATCAGCACGAAGGCGTCGCCTCCGTTGGCGAGATGGGAGATAACTTCCTCCTGGTCGCCTTTGAAGTTGTCGTACCCGAAGAAGTCGCGCAGTGTGCGGTGAATGTCGGCCGATGTTATCATAGGCTAGAATGTATGTATTGCCAGACCGGAACGGAGCTTGGGCTCGAACCAGGTGGTTTTGGGTGGCATAATGTTGCCGCTGTCGGCGATGTCGGTTATCTGCTTGAGGCTTACAGGATAAAGGGCGAAGGCTATCTTCATCTCGCCGCTGTCCACACGCCTCTTGAGTTCGCCGAGGCCCTTGATGCCTCCGACGAAATCTATCCTCTTGTCGGTACGCAGGTCCTTGATGCCGAGGATGCGGTCAAGCACAAGGCGCGAAAGGATGTCGACATCCAGCACGCCCACCGGGTCGTTAGGGTTGTAGGTGCCCGGACGGGCCTTGAGTTCGTACCACTTCCCTGCCATATACATCGAGAAGTAGTGCAGGTCTTCGGGCCGGTAAAGTTCTTCGCCGTGACAGGTGACATCGAAGCTGTCGGCAAGCATTCCGATTATCTGGCTGGGCTGCAGGCCGTTCAGGTCGCGCACCACGCGGTTGTAGTCGAGCACCTTGAGCTGACTCTCGGGGAAGCACACGGCCATGAACCAGTTGTACTCCTCTTCGCCGGTGTGGGCGGGGTTCTTCGAGGCCAGTTCGGCGCCCACGCGTGCAGCCGCGGCGCTGCGATGGTGCCCGTCGGCTATGTAGAACGCCTCTACCCGGCTTTCGAAAAGAGTCGTGATGCGAGCGATGAGCGCGTCGTCATCTATCGTCCACCACTCGTGGCCGAAGCCGTTCTCGTCCGTGAACGAGTATTCCGATCCGCGTGAAGCGACGTCGGCGATTATCTCTTCCAGCTCCGCCTGATGCTTGAATGCGAAGAACACGGGCTCGATGTTGGCCTTCTGGATGAGGATGTGGTGCATCCGGTCGTCTTCCTTGTCCTTGCGGGTAAGTTCGTGCTTCTTGATACGGCCTGCGCTGTAGTCATCGGCGTGAGCGCAGAGCACCAGTCCGTACTGGGTGCGGCCGTCCATAGTCTGGGCGTACAGATAGTAGCAGGGCTTGGGGTCGCGCACCAGCCAGTTCTTGTCCTGCCAGCCGCGGAAGTTCGCCACTGCGCGCTCGTAGACACTGGGGTCGTCTTCACTCGGCATCGGGCTGAAATCTATCTCCGGCTTGGTGATGTGCAGAAGCGATTTCTCCCCCGCCATTGCGGCGGCAGCGGCTGAATCGAGCACGTCGTAGGGCGGGCAGGCCACCTCTTCAACAAGGCCGGGAGCGGGACGGAGGGCGGCGAAAGGTTTTACTCTTACCATAGGTCGGATCGGTTGGGTTGGTATTCTTCTGAAAGCGCAGGGGTTGGGGTTGTTTTCGGCGGGGTCGGGGTTCTTCGGGGGTTGCGGTTTTCTATCAGGGCCGGGCGGGGTTATTTGTTCACCTGGAAACGGGTGTTGCCGGTTGCGAAGAAGTCGGCTATCTGCCTTGCCGCTGCGAGGCCGGCGTTGATGTTGGCCTCCGCGGTCTGGGCGCCCATCTTCTTGGGAGTGGCGAATACTCTCAGGCCGAATTTCTCCTGCAGGGCGGCGTAGTTGTCGGGAGCCACGTCGCAGACGTATTTGAGGTCGGGGCGCGCTTCCAGGGCACGCTCGAGGCCTTCTTCGTCGATCACTTCCTTGCGGGCGGTATTGATGAGAGTGGCGCCCTTGGGCATGCGGGTGATGAGCTCGTATCCTATGCTGCGGACGGTCTGGGGCGTTGCGGGGATGTGGATGCTGACGTAATCGCTCTGCGAGTAGAGTTCTTCGAGCGTGGCTGCGGGTTCGGCGCCTCCTGCCTTGATGCTTTCGGCGGGCAGGAAGGGATCGATAGCGCGCACCTTCATTCCGAGTGCGGCAGCCTTGGCGCCCACCAGACGGCCCACGTTGCCGAAAGCCTGGATGCCGAGGGTCTTGCCCTGGATCTCGCTTCCGGTGGCGGGAGTGAACTGGGTGCGGGCCATAAAGATCATAAGCGCGATTGCGAGTTCCGCCACGGCGTTGGAATTCTGTCCGGGAGTGTTCATAACGACCACTCCGGCATCGGTGGCGGCCTGCAGGTCAACATTGTCGTAACCGGCACCGGCGCGCACGACTATCTTGAGCTTGCGGGCGGCGGCGAGCACCTGGGCGTCCACCTTGTCGGAGCGGATTATCATCGCCTCGGCATCGGCCACGGCTGCCACAAGCTCTCCCTGGGCGGCATACTTCTCGAGCAGCACGACTTCGTGGCCGGCGGCTTCGAGAATATCCTTTATCCCTTTTACGGCCACTGCCGCGAAGGGTTTTTGAGTTGCTACGAGTACTTTCATACTATGCGTGGAGTTTTTCGAATTCCTGCATTGCGTCTATCAGGGCCTGGACATCTTCCATCGTGCAGGCGTTGTAAACCGATGCACGGAAGCCGCCTACGAGACGGTGGCCCTTGATGCCGATGATGTTGCGTTCCTTGCAGAAGGCAACGAACTCGGCTTCGAGGTCGGCATATTTGTCATTGAGCACGAAGCAGATGTTCATAAGCGAACGGTCTTCGGAATCGGCGGTGCCGCGGAAGATGGCGTTGCGGTCGATTTCGGCATAGAGGGCTGCGGCCTTCTGCTCGGCGCGGCGCTGCATTTCCTTCACGCCGCCTTCGGCCTTGATCCACCTGAGGACCTGGTTCATAACATAGATTGCGAAAACCGGAGGAGTGTTCTGCATTGACTCCTTGTCGATGTACTCCTGAAGGCTGAGGATTGCAGGGATCTTGCGGCTGACCTTGCCGAGGGCGTCTTTCTTTATGATTGCGAAAGTCACACCCGCTGCGCCGACGTTCTTCTGCGCGCCGCCATAGATCATCGCGTACTTGCTCACGTCTATGGGGCGGGTCATGATGTCGGAACTCATATCGCAGATGACGGGAACGGGGCTGTCGATGTCCTTGCGGAGTTCGGTTCCGTAGATGGTGTTGTTGCTGGTAAGGTGCAGATAGTCCACGTCCGTGGGGATTTCATATCACTTGGGGACGTAGCAGTAGTGGCGGTCTTCGGAACTGGCGGGAACGACGACTTCGCCGAACTGCTTCGCGGTCTTGAGGGCCTTGGTCGACCATACGCCGGTATCGACATACGCGGCCTTCTTCTCGAGGAAATTGAGTGCCACCATAAGGAATTCCATTGTACAGCCGCTCGAGAGGAACACCACCTCATATCCGTCAGGGATGTCGAGGAGTTCTTTCCAGAGGGCGCGGGTCTCGTTCATAACGGCGTCCCATTCCTTTGTGCGGTGTGATATGCTCAGCACTGACATACCTGTGCCGGCGAAATTGTTTATTGCTTCAGCTGTTTTTTCGAGTACGATGTCGGGCAACTTGCAGGGCCCGGCGTTGAAAATGTGCATATTGCTCATATCTAACTAGGTTTTGGTACTTAAAGTTATTCATTTTTTTCGAGATTGCGCGCACAATCGACAAAAATCGTTGTACACTGCGCGAGTCACTCGCGTCTGTGCGAAGTCCGCGAGGCTGCAGAAGGGCCTTGAAACAAGTCAGATTTCAGGTCATTGGAGCACACCTGCCACCTTCCTTGATCTGAGCCTTTTTCCAGGAAGGTCCCGACCGGGCAACAGGCGCGCCGAGGAGGGCCGTCCCTCAGAGCCACCCGCAGCTGCGCCTGTAACCGCCACGCCTCGTTGTTGCGCGGCGGTGGTGCCAATCACGCAGACATTCCTAATTCATTAGCATATGAATGGTGTGGAAAAGCCATCGATTCCACACGGCTCCAAAAGTTGGTGTGTCAGAATGCCTTATTACACACGGGCTTTCAATTCGGTGTGTCAGAAGGCCTATTTCCACACCGCGAAGGGTTTTTCGATGCGTTGGT
>JAGHTP010000109.1 GCA_018065265.1 Candidatus Cryptobacteroides aphodequi
AGAGGGCAAGACATTAATCAAGCCATATGGTCCTTGGCTGTAGCTTATCACAATAATTATCAGAGAGAACTTTCTGACAGTTTATTTCTCTTGCTGGCTGACGTCCCCGAGTACGCTCCGCAGGCATTTGTCGGGCTGGCGGGGAACGAGTCGTGCTTCCCGCCAAGCAATTATGAAACGATCGTGGAATTGTATTCAAAAGCCTTATCTCTTGGTGCCGAATTAGACCTTGTCGAATGGTGCAGATATGCGTACGCTTTAACAAGAATCGGGCGAAGAACGGATGCGGAAAGTGTTATGAGCCAACTCTCAGGATACGAGGATGCGGCAATATACGAGTATTATTGGAAGACATATAGAGACGACGGTTTATATGAGAAGGCGCTTTATGAGTGCGCGAGAACGTACCAGTTGTCTGATTCCACGGTTAATAGTCAATTGAATCAGTCGTTGTTTAAGGCTGAAACGGAATACTTTGGGCAGGAGGCGGAGATTTCAGAGATGAAGGCGAAACATATAAAAACGGTTTGGGGATTGACGATCTTCCTAAGTTTTGTCGCACTAGGGTTATTTGTTTCCGAACTTCGACGGCGTAATATCAGAAATCAGTTGCGTCTTGAGGAAGCAGATATGATAGTTAATGAATCGTTCCGTTTGAACAAGATGCTTCAGCAGGGCAATGAAGAATTGCAATGTGAGATTGACTCGGTTCGGTCAAAGACATATTCGCTTCAGCGGATGCTTCTTGGCCAGTATCGCAGCGGATTTGCTGAAATAGCGGCATTGGTAGAGACGCCAAATGCTGATAAAATTGACAATGTCGCTGCAAAAAGATATTTGAGCAAGGTTAAGGAACTTATATCAGAGATTGAGTCAGATGGCGCAGGGTGGTCGAAGTTTGAAGCAAGGCTCAATGAATCTTTTGATGGAGTAATCAGAAAACTGCGTATTGATTATCCGTCCTTGAGCGAAAAGCGCATCAAACTGTTCAGTTTCATAACAATCGGATTTGATGCAACTACTTGTGCCGTTCTTTTGAACGAAAAACAGGAATATGTAAGAGTGATGAAATCAAGACTCCATCAGTTTCTTGAATCTAACCCTACCGAAAACACGGCATTATACAGGATGTGTTTAAACGAGTATAAGTAAGATTTTCAAATAATTAGGGCGATCCTTGGTTTTTATGCGTGAGTCAATATGTCCCCGCATAGGCTCGCGTAGAATATTCACAAATAATAGGTCGGAGACATGAAAATCGTATCATGGCCTGTATAATATCCAATAGGCTCATAATCAATAGGCTACGCGTAGGCCGATCGACAATAAGCTATAATCGCCAGTTTTATAACGTGTTGATAATCAACGGCGGCAAGTCGCTGCAGTGATATGATTTTTTTGTGAAGAAAGCGTCATAATTCGGTCCGGATTTACATTCTTTGCAAAAAAATTCACGTATGAAAAAACTCATTTTATTGCTTGCAACTATTATTGTTGCGACCCCGTTATTGGGTATCCCCGGAAACGATGGTGATGGTGTTGGTACAACTCCAATTACTTTGAAAAACAAGAAGGGCACCGGCGGCGCACACCACGCTCCTGCGTTTATTCCCATTGAGGCGTATGTCGATTTGTCGACAAATACGCTATACCTTGTCTCCGACACTATTGAGGATGTAGCCGAGGTTGTGATAACAGACGTTACAACCAATTTCGAGTCAACGTATAGTGTCACGATTTCCAATGTCCCGGAGCCAATCTTGTTGCCCTTTGCTGACGAGATGGAAATCACAGTCATATTATCAACTGGGCAAAGCTATTATGGAACAGTGACTAGATATTAATGGAACAACAATGAAAAGGTTTTATGGTATTGTATTATTGTGCGCCCTGATGCTTGCGTGCAATAAAACGGACTATCAGAATCAGTGCTTTGATAGCTCATTCGGAATAAATCAGGCAAACAAAGAGTTCGCAATTATTCTCTCAAAGGCGCTTTATAATGAAAGTGAATTGCGGCAATTCATCAAAGATGAGTCACTGAAAAAGAAGGACTATGATACGGATGTTTTTTACCCGTGGGTAAAAGATGTTGAGGTGTGTGATGGGGAAACATTCGAACAAGTGTTAATGAAGTATGATGCAGAGAACAAGCTAGGTGACATTTTGGCTGCGAACCCATTACTTACAATGTTGTTGCCAGATTGGAGTTGGGTTGATCCAGATTGTTTTTCTCCCGACAAATGGGATATTACGCGTCCGGAAATAGGCGTTGGCTATCTTGACGGGGCAGATACTCATCCTTTGATTTGCAATGGAGAAGTCGCTTTTAGTATGAAAGATGGTGAATTCCTGGATGTTCCGGTAATCATTGTCAAGCAAAACGATCGTCTGTGCAAGGTTGGCGGGACAAAGTGTGGGGATCCGAGCTATGGGTTTAAATATGAGGACTTCATAGACGTATCATCCAATAATAGCACTAAAGGAGAAAGTCGCTATACCACAATTAATCTGCCTTATGAAGTGGCGACGGACAGTCTTATGCTGTCTGAAATGGCACCTCAATTAGTAACTGCGTATGGTGTTAATCAAACAAACCCATATGCGTCTCAAAGGGATAACATTTATTATGGGATGACAGCCACTGTTGATTCCGGCCTTGTTAACCGAAACGTCTATGAGACGCTAGTAAAATTTAAAATTAATCCTTCAACCATAAGGATATATGATGATTCTCTTGGCCTTGGGAACGATTACAAAAAAAAGGAATATTATTACACAAAAGAGAATGGAAGTATTCGTTCCTTGACAATGAACCAGTTGTTAGCGAAAACTTGGGGTGAGGGAGCTGCTGAACTTAGGATAAAAATCCTATATGGATCCTCGCCGGTATATAAGGTCTTATCCGTTCCGTTCTCAGACGCATTCTCGGCCAAGAAGGTGCTAAAGAGAGAAAACTATAATTGGTTGGGGGCGCTCAAGTCAAGGGCATATTATTTAAATTATAACATTAGGCAGATTGATATGAATGATTGGTTGTCGCCAAAATGGATAGAGGTAAACTACCAGTTATTCAATTGGGATATATCACAATTCCCAAAAACATATTTTATCGAGTTTACTGAAGTAGATGAAGGCGCTCAATATACAACTACAGAAACTGTCGGGCTTTCATTTATGACAAATTTTAAAGCAGTTGAGGAGGCGACAATAAAAATAGTAAAAATCGGATTCGAGGCAGGAGCGTCGTCTACGGAGAACAGGTCGTATAGTTATTCTGTGCAATATAATCAAGGAGATGATAATCTAGGGTCATTTGGAGTGCAATACGGCGATAAGGTTCTGCTCGGAGTCTCGGACCAAAAGGCTCGAATAAAAACATATACTACAGGCGCAATAGATGCAATGATAATCCCGGTTTATGAATAAAATCGTATCTTTGTGAAAAATATTACTGAGACCATGAGAAAGATTAATTTGATTTTTATTCTGCTTTTTGCCTCGTCCCTCGTGGCTGGTGCAAAGGACTCCGGGAATTCGTCGATTAGCGTAGCTGGTGTATATACAAGCGGGATTAAATCCGAGGCACGTCCCATCGTGGGACTACAACTTGGCTGCTCGATGGACAAGGGCTGGGGCGCACGTGCCCAGGTTGGTTATGGCTACACCTCGTCCCTCAATACGGCGACCGGAATAAAGGACGATTCCAATGCAACCAAGTTGTTTTATGCCGTGGGTGTGCAAAAGTGTTTTGTCGACAAAGGAGCATTTGCGGGTTACGGCGGAATCGATGCGATAGGTGCCCATGTGTATCAGACGGCAATGGATTTGCACTATAAGAGGGAAGATTTTATTGAAAATGCATTTTTCGCAAGGCCGTTCCTCGGCATTCAGGCAATGTTGTCACAAAGAGTAAGTGTTGCGTTAGAGTGGGCTTTTGACCTCCTTGGCGCAAATTATTTCAGGACAGAAACCTGGAATTCGTATTCCGGCAAAGCGGAAGATGGCGCCATTGACCTTCCTGATAGTAAAACGAAATTCAAGACAAGCTCAATAGGCTTTGACAACGGGTCTTTCTTGACGCTCAAATTCGGTTTTTGTTTTTGATGATGAGCCAAATAAATAAATTGATATTAATTGCATTGGCGGTATTTGCCGCCAATGCTTGTGTTGACAAACAGGTCCCTGCCGACGCGGCATTTGAATTGGTTGGTGAATATGCTTGCGTGGAAGCTGTCTGGGGGGGGGGCGCTATTGATCTGAACGGAGATGCCGTTGCCGGGAATGACCTTATGGTTGAATTTTCGGGCCTGGAGACAGCGCTTTTAGCAATTACGGAAAGAAGGTGCGTTGTTTCTTTTGATGAGTCAAATTATAGCGGAACCGTGGTTTTCAATGTTCCCGCCCAGTATTTGACATATGAAAAGTCAACTGGAAAATATGAGTGGGACAGCTGTGGAATAACCGTTCCGTATCAAGTGCTTTTCGGGCTTGACAATAAAGGGAAACTCATTTTCCAGGACTGCGATAAACCTTCTTTTTCAAGTTCTCCTCAGGATGACGGCCCCGTAATTGTGGGCGCCGGACTTGACTATTTCGGCAAGGCGGAGGTTTCCACTCAGGAAGAAGGCTGTCTTTCGGCGACAGTGAACACTAGCTATTATGATTGGGTTTCTCAAGGCTGGAAAGCTGGTCAGATACAATTGAGTTATGAAAAGATTTCCAAATAAGAGTCTTTTCTTCCATGCGGCTTTATTTTTGTTTCATCCCGCGGTCGTTGCCCAAACCATACATCTTCGGGATTCGTTGGAGAGTGTCATCGTTACTGCCACCCGTACGAATTCCGATCATTATGTAAAGCCCGGTCTGACGAAACTTGGTGAAACAGACTTCAGCCGTGGTGCGGCTCTTCTGGGCACGCCCGATATTATCAAAACCCTCCACACTCTCCCGGGAACCGCATCCGGTGCGGAAATTTTTTCCGGGCTTTTTGTCCGAGGCGGAGACGGCAGCGATAATCTTTATCTTTTGGATGGCGTCCCCCTGTATCAGGTTAGTCACCTTGGCGGCCTGTTCTCTTCCTTTAACACAGATGCGGTAAGTGGGCTGAATTTTTATACCGGAGGGTTTCCGGCAAAATATGGCGGTCGTCTGTCTTCTGTCGTGGATGTTACAACAAAGGAAGGGGATTATGAGCATTACCACGGGGTATTCTCGATGGGGCTTATCGATGGACGGGTGCGCCTTGAAGGCCCGATCGTCAAGAATAAGATTTCCTTTGCCGTATCTGCACGCAGAACATGGCTGGACCTGATTGCGGCACCGGCGTTGAAGTTATATAACAAGAAAAACAAAAAGGATTTGTCAGAGGACTATCAGTTCTCAGACATAAATGCGCGCATTGATTTCCGATTGTCGGATAAAGACAAACTCTCCTTTCATTATTATACAGGAGGAGACAAACTTCTTTACGATGAAAAGCGTAATGCCAGCAACCATCAAAAAGCATTCGAGTCAACATCTGAAACCGAGATGGCGTTCAAGTGTGGAAACAGTTTGTACAGCGCATCTTACAGGCATAATACAGACGATGGCCTTTTGATCAAGATAACCGGGTATTGTTCGGATAACAGGTCCGATATGGCATATGATTATTATGTGAAGGCTGTCTCTGATGGTATTGAAAGCCTGGAAAAAATCAATGAAGGAAATTTCGGGCGGGTTACAGATTTTGGCGCGACGGCGCAGGCAAGCTATTATACCGGCTCTGGCCACGACCTGAATGCGGGAGCGACTTTAGTGTGGCACAAATACAATCCATCCAGGACCTTTGTCAAGTCAAATGGCGGCGAGGATCAGAAACAATCTTTTGCGTTGCCATATGATGGCAGCGAGTGGGCGGTATATGCTTCAGACGCATTTCAATTGGGTGGCTTTGTGATGGCGGATTTAGGTCTTCGTTATTCAGGCTATTCTGCTGACGGAACGGATTATTCTGCGCTGGAGCCAAGAATGACTCTTTCCGCCGACCTGTCCCGAAACATATCGCTGACATTGGCGTATTCCAAGATGGCGCAATATTCCCATTTGGTTGCGGCATCATTTCTTGACTTGCCGACAAACCTCTGGATGCCTTCGACAGCGGAAGTCGGACCTATGATGTCTGACCTTTACTCGGCAGGGATCTGTTACAGGCCGGGCTCGTCCTGGTTTATGGACATCCAGGGTTACTATAAGCATATGTCCAATCTTCTGTACTATGATGGGGTGGACTCCGTTTTCCCTCCCATTGAAAGGTGGAATGACAGCTTCTCCCGTGGAACAGGCCGGGCATATGGCGCGGAATGCCAGATGGAGTACAGGTCGGCGAGCATCTCAGCGGCATTATATTATACGCTCAGCTAGAGTCAGAGGAAATTCGATGATGTATGTGACGGTTGGTTCCCGGATTATTGCGACAACCGCCACAAACTGACAGCCTCTGTCGTGTGGAAGCCCAAAAAGAACGTTGAAATTGTCTCGATGTGGACAATCCACAGCGGGAATCGCGTAACGGCTCCGTCGTATATTTATCTGACTGGAGGAGAATATTATGATATGGAGTCGGGGAAAACATATCCGAATGTTGAATTGATATACACATCGCCTAATAATGCCCATATGCCGGCATACCACAGGCTGGATATCGGAGCGAATTTCCACAAACAAACTCCACGAGGGAATCAGGCGGTATGGAGCGTAAGCGTGTATAACGCATATTGCCATATGAATGCAATAGTGATGATTCCCGAGCAGCACGGGGATGGGCGCATTATGGGCCGGGTCTCCGGCCTTATCCCCATTATTCCGTCCGTAAGTTATACGTTGAAATTCTAAAAGATGAAAGCGAAAGGACTGTTTGCGATATTGATGGCCGTTTCTTCGTGCACCTATTACGTGGACATCAAAACGGACGGGGCGGACAATCATATAAGGATGGTGTCCTATCCGGGTATCTCCGATACAACATTTGCATCCGTTTCTCTGGTAGGCAGTGCAAGTTCGGCTCCGCGCAAAAATCAGGAATGCTCCGCGGAGGTGACGTTTACAGTAAATGATAAATCATACGCAATGGCTTCCGTCCCTGGTACGGTGGGCCGTTATTGGTCCACGGCAGAGGTAAAGGCCGGAGATTGCGTTAAAATCAGTGCTGCAGTAGATGGCTGCGGCACGGTCGTCGCATCCAGCAGCGTTCCTCTTGATACCGCGGTGTTTGAGCCGAGAATCTACCGGCGGCCAAATGATGTGACCGGACTGGACGTGGTGATTTGGGATGATAAGCCGGGAAACAACTGGTATGCCGTGAATGTCGAAGAAAAACGAGTACACATTATAGACATGAAGGCCAGTGGATATTACAAAGAAACGGAAACTCTCAGCCAACTCGAACTCGAGCCTGTACGCGAAGAGCGGGGCGCGGTTTCTTCCGGAATCTTCGATGGTTTTATGCAGATGACTGTTGATGGTACGGAGATGTTTCTTTTCCCGGACGATCTTTCCGGTAACCTTCAATTCAAGTTCAGGGCCAGTTGGGACTCAAACTATTACGACGGAGAAAACATCACCCGATATTATTACAAAGTGCACGTTTATTCTCTCAGCCGCGAGATGTACGATTACTTCAAGGCGCAGTATAAGATGAACAACAGCGATTCCATTATCTATGGTCTTGCTTCCGCCTCTTATGCCGCCGGCAACGTGGTTGGCGGCGCAGGCGTTGTGGGATGTTGCCTTGGCGCCGAATCTGCCTGGCTCCCAAATGTTTGGTAAATAAAGATTTTTATAGTTATATTTGCAGTCTCGACCGAATCAGACTAAAACATTATAAACTTAAAAATTTAACATTATGGAGTACGAGGAAATCGTAAAGAAAGTCAAAGCGATCATCGTTGACAAACTCGGCGTTGAGCCTTCAGAGGTTACTGAGACCGCTAACTTCACCAATGATCTCGGTGCAGATTCTCTTGATACCGTTGAGCTTCTTATGGAGTTCGAGAAGGTGTTCAGCATCAAGATTCCCGATGAAGAGACCGCATCCATCGCAACTGTAAAAGACGCAGTTGACAAGGTTGCAGAGAAACTTTCTGCATAATCAGCGCAAGCTCAAATATTCAGGGCCGTCCATATGGGCGGCCCTTTCTGTTTCTATTTGTGGATGGAGAATGTCACTCTTATGCGGGGAGCGTCGTCCGGATCGTCCGGTCCGCAGAGCTCGCCTTTGTAGAAGCGCATCAGGTCTATCTCGTAGGCTGAACTCGTGGAGGTGTTGTTGCTTCCCTGGCTTGCATACATAGCGGCAAGCATATATGAGGTGTAGTTCGAATAACCGTTGCCGTAACCATAACCATATCCGCCATAACCGCCGTATCCTCCGTACATCTGGTTGTAGTAGTTCTGGTACATCAGATACTGCAGGTATTCGTTCATCTCGTTATTTGAACTTGCCGACGCCGTGGTGGTAGTGGTTTCGAGAGCCATTATCATCAGCCAGATGTCGTAGTTGCCGTTGCGTATGGTTGTGTCAGGCAGAGAGAGCATCTCCTGCAGGTGGTAGGTGATGTCGGGAGCGTAGCGGCAGAGCGAGCGGTTGATGTCGCCCTGGTTCTCGCTGGTGCTGCTGAAGTCGGTCAGGTTCATAAAGAAGGCCGTGGTGTCGGTCTTCACCCTTGTGGTGGGGCTGAGCCTGGCGGGATAATAATCCATACGGGTATAGTCCGAAGGCATCTTGTACGGGAGGATGAGCGACGCTTTGTTGATGAGCACTTCGCCCAGTTCGTCCTCGCCGTGGCCTATGGTCTCGAGGCTGTCGAGAATGGCGGCGCGAACAGCATCGCGCAGAGCCGCGGCGCCGATCACCGGCTTGAGTCCGGCGCCTCCTTCGAAGCGGGCCTTGTCGTCAGCAGCGCCTGTCAGTGCTTCGGTGGAGTGAGAGGTTATGTTGCAGGCGTACTGAGGGAAAGCACCCTGCGTGCCGTAGTTCAGCAGCGAGTCGAGCTTGTAGTAGTCCTGCATACCGAAGAGGAAGTAGAAGGTGGTGTCGACGGCGCCTTTTTCCTCATCGAAGATGGAGTTGATGCTGAGCGCTGCGTAGTTTTCTGAAATATATGCCGTATTGGCATTGAAGCCAAGCTGTACGCCGAACGAATTGACCCTTCCTCCGCTGTGCCCGGGCTCGCCCGTCTTGAGATAGATTCCGGGGAAGGCGTCGAGATAGTCGTTGAACCCGGTTTTCAGGCTGATGCCGTTCGTCTTGTTGATGACATCCATCGCGAAGGCGTCCGTGAAGTTGAGCACGAGGTCGTTGTTGCCGTTGAGCACGGGTGCGCCCTTGATGATGGACGTTGTGCTGTGCTGCAGGTCCTTGTTCGAATTGAATGCGCCCGAAGTCCTTTCCTCAAGCGCGTAGGCTTCCACTTCCTGAAGGATGTGCGTGTCGGAGGACTTGGCCACCGCCACCGTGTCGTAGCTTGAGTAGAGGTTGAAACTCTTCACTTCCTGCACATCGCCCCAGTCGATGTCTTCCATCATAGGCGTGAGCGTGAGGGCGCAGGCGTGCGAGGAGAGGCCGTAGTCGCTGTCGTCGATCGAGCCCAGCATCATCTTCTGCTGGTTGAAGCCCGAAAGGCTGTCGGCCATAGCCACGCTCATATCGGTAATGGGAAGTTCCACGATGAACGTGTCGTACTGGTTTTCGCGCGGGACTATTCCCGAGCCCAGTGAAAGGTCGTTCTCAATACACGAAAGGCAGCACAGAAGCGCTGCCAATGACGTATATGCTGCAATGCGTGAAATTCTGAACATTAAAGCTTGTCGTAAAATGCGTTGTATTCATCAATATAGGAGCCGTCCTCGATGCTCTTGGGCTTCGATTTGAGCACCTGCAGTCCGCGGTCGCGGCAGTAGGATACAAGCTGGGTGGGAATCTGGTCCGAGCAAAGTATGACGCCGTCGGCGAACCTGGCGGCTGTCTTTGCAAGATTGATGCCGTCCGGCGAGGCTTTCAGCAGGTCGACATCCTTCTCGGTTATGCCTCCGAACATTATCTTGGAGGCGAACTCGGGGCTGAACTTCTGCACGGGCGTGTCGCCGTACAGCGAAACGACTATCTTGCTTCCGGCAAAGATGGGGTCGTCCTTGTAAGCTTTCTTGAGGTAGAGGGGCAGCAACTGCGAGATCCAGCCGTGACAGTGAATCACGTCGGGAGCCCAGCGCAGTTTCTTTACGGTCTCGAGCACTCCGCGGGCAAAGAAGATTGCTCTCTCTTCATTGTCTTCGTAGAACTTTCCGTCGGCGTCGGCGTAGATGCCCTTGCGCTTGAAGTAGTCCTCATTGTCAATGAAATAGACCTGAGTGTGGGCCTCGGCTATCGAGGCTACCTTGATGACGAGTTGGCGGTCGAGCTCCGAGATGATCAGGTTCATACCTGAAAGACGGATCACTTCGTGAAGCTGGTTCTTACGCTCGTTGATGCAGCCGTAGCGGGGCATGAAGGAGCGGATCTCCTTCTTGCGTTCCTGAGTTCCCTGGGGTAGGTAGCGGCATATGTTGGATATGTCGCCCTCCGGAGTGTAGGGAACCATTTCGGAACAAACGTAAAGTACTTTTTGCATACAATTGCCCATTTGGGACAAATATACAAAAAATTTTTCTAAATTCGTGGCCAAAATGGCCCAGAAGCAGAACAATCTACTCAGGCGCAGAATTATCGGCGCTTATCTGTCCTCAGTCATCAGCATTGCGCTGGTGCTTCTCCTCATCGGAATAGCCTCTATGCTGATAGTCAACGCGAAAAGCGTGTCCGACTATTTCAAGGAGAACGTGAGGGTTTCCGTAATCTTCAAGCCCAAGACCACCCAGGCCCAGGCGATGAAATACCAGCAGCAGATGGAGTGCCGCGACTTCGTGCGCACCACCCATCTGGTAACGGTCGAAGAGGGGACCAAGGAACTTGAGAAGATGCTGGGCGAGGACTTCCTCAGTGTGTTCGCCACCAACCCGGTTCCGCTTTCAGTGGACGTGACCCTCAAGGCGGAATACGTTTCGGCCGACAGCCTCGAGTTCGTGCAGAAGATTCTCGCTGACCATCCCCTCGTGGATGAAGTGAGCTGCCAGCAGTCGCTCGTGGCCACGCTCGAGCAGAGCATCGCGCGCATTTCGTTCGTACTCAGCATTTTCACCATACTGATGCTTTTCGTTTCGGTAGTGCTCATCGCCAATACAGTGCGCCTGAGCATCTACTCGCACCGCTTCACCATACACACAATGCAGCTGGTGGGCGCGACAAGACGTTTCATCATCACCCCCTATCTTGTGAGGGCGGCCATCCAGGGCCTGTTCTCGGCCTTGCTTGCCATAATCGTCCTCGTCACGATGATGTTCGTCCTGCGCAGTTCGTTCGCTCAGATCTTCGAACTGTTCAGCGCCGGCCTCCTGCTCAAGGTGATGGCGATTGTCCTGCTGTGCGGCGTGGTAATATGCACGGTCAGCACGTTCTTCGTGGTGGCCAGAATTACAACATTAAGCAAAGATGAACTCTACGGATAAAAAGAACGATGCCGGAATGCCCGTGTCCCGCAAGGGGCTCAGGTTCGTGCTGGCCGGCGTGCTCGTGCTCATTGCCGGCTATGTGCTTCTCGCCGGCGGAGGGGTCAAAGACCCGCAGGTATTCAATTATGCGATGTTTGACGCCAGGCGTCTCGTTGCGGCTCCCATCGTTATGGTCAGCGGCATTGTGCTGATCATCCTCGCCATTATGGGCAGGTTCGAAGACAAGGACTGATATGGAGTGGTTTCAGGCATTGCTTCTCGGGCTCCTTCAGGGCCTTACGGAGTTCCTTCCGGTAAGCAGCAGCGGTCATCTGATGATAGGCCGCGCCCTTCTTGGTATTGACGCGCCCGAAGACCTCGTGTTCGAGGTCACCGTACACGCCGCCACCGTGCTTGCGACGATAATTGTGTTCCGCCTCCAGATAATGCAGCTGCTTCGCGGGCTTTTCCGCTTCCGCTACAACGACGAGACTGATTATGTGCTCAAGATCTGCGTTTCGATGATTCCCGTGTTCGTGGTCGGAATGTTCTTCAAGGATTATGTTGAAGACATCTTCAGCTCGCTGCTGGTTGTTGGCATTTGCCTTCTCTGCACAGCCGCGCTGCTGTTCTTTTCCGACAGGGCCGGCCGCAAGCCGGTCGAAGAGCGTCCCGCTCCCCGCGGAGGAATCAGCTATCTGCAGGCGTTCATAATCGGCCTTGGCCAGGCGCTCGCAGTGCTTCCGGGCCTTTCCCGCTCCGGGACCACCATCAGCGTGGGGCTTCTGAGCGGAGTCAAGAGGGGAGATGTGGCCCAGTTCTCGTTCCTTATGGTGCTGGTACCCATTCTTGGCGAAGCGTTCCTCGACCTTGTCGGGGGCGATTTCGGCGCGTCGGCCATCGGCGTTCTCCCTCTGCTGTGCGGCTTTGCTGCGGCTTTTGTTTCGGGCCTTTTCGCCTGCAAGGTGATGATAGCCCTTGTCAAGAAGGCCAGCCTCAAGTGGTTCGCACTCTACTGCGCGCTTGCCGGCATTCTTACCATCATCTTTGCATAAGCTATGAAGTATTTCGTCTCGGATGTGCATCTCGGCCTCAAGCGGGGCAACCCGGCGGAACGCGAAGCGCGTTTTGTCTCGTGGCTTCGTGCCATTCCGCACGAGAGCGGCAACTCGCTCTATCTGCTCGGTGACATCTGGGACTTCTGGTACGAATACCACGACGTGGTGCCCAAACGCGGCGCACGTGTCATCGCGGCCCTCATCGACCTTATGGACAGCGGGGTTGAGGTGAATTTCGTGCCCGGCAACCACGATATCTGGTGCTACGGTTTCTTCGCTGAACTCGGTATGAAAATCCTGCCCCAGGGCTATGTGCTGGAAGATGGCGCCCACAGGATTCTCGTCGCGCACGGCGACCTTCTCGGAGGCGCGTCACGCTCGTACCGCTTTATGCAGAGCGTCTTTCATAACCGCGTCTGCCAGAGGCTGTTCAGCGCCCTTCATCCGCGCATTGCGTTCAAGATCGGCTGCGACTGGTCGAAGAGCAGCCGCAAGGCCCACGCCCCCTATCAGTGGAAGGGGCTCGAGGAGCCGCTCTGCAAATGGTCTCTCGCCCAGGAGCCGGGCATAGACACGTTCATTTTCGGACATTTCCACACATCGGTCGACCAGGCCCTTCCCGAAGGGAAACGCCTGATTGTGCTCGATTCGTGGGTTGATTGCGACGACTGCCCCTGCGTTATTTCTGACGGCGCGGATCTGAAAGTCTGTCGGTAGTGATCACGGTCTTCGTCGGGTAGTCGTAGAAGACCGAATAGTAGAAATTGTCCCAGTTTCCGCCGTCCCATATTCCGACAAGTTCCTCGATGCGCGAGTCGTTGTCGTTGCCTTTGGGGTTGTATTTGGTGCGCAGGTCGTGTGAGAAGAGTTTCGCCACGAGCTGCCAGAACTTGGCGGAGAAGGTGCCTTCGTAGGTCTCGATTATTTCGTACGGACTCATTCCGCATTCCCTGTCCACCAGGCGAATGAGGACATAACCCTGCGATATGGTCATGTCGCGGATGTCCTGCTCGAACAGACGCAGAAGTTCCCTTTCGACCTGGTTTACATAACTGTTCTTTTCGCTTTTTGTCCAGGAGCCGGCCTCTATGGTGCTGTCCACCTGGGCCATCAGCTTGCGGCCGACGAGAGCGTAGGGATATACTTTGTTGAAGTTGTAGACCAGTTTGTAGTAGCGCCTCCACTCCGTTCCTTTTTTCTTTTTCCAACGTGCGCTCACGCGTGCGGGAGGAAGGGTGTCCACGAAAATTGTATCGCCCTGGACTACAACGTACTGCATTCCGAACTTGTCGTAATTCTGGGCGAAGGCCCCGGCCGAGCAAAGGACGAAGGTCGCTATGATTGCGTAAAGGCGTTTCATAATTGTGTCGCAAATATAATACTTCGTGTCGAAAATGTCCAAAACTTTTGGATGGTCACATATCGTAACTCGTTGTCAAGGCAAAAGTTGTGCCTCAACATTCTCGGTCGAAAATAATTCAAAAAAATTTTGTTGATGTAAAAAATTGTGCTAAATTTGCAGCCCTTTTAGAAAGGAAAGAAATCAAAATTCATTAAAGTAATACAACAATGTTACAACCAAAGAGAACAAAGTACAGAAGGGAACAGAAGAACCGCATGAAGGGTATGTCCCAGAGGGGCAACCAGCTTGCATTCGGCTCTTTTGGACTGAAAACCCTTGAGAACTGCTGGCTTACAGCACAGCAGATCGAGGCCGCCCGTCAGGCGATTTCCCGCTACATGAACCGTGAGGGTCAGATCTGGATCCGCGTCTTCCCGGTCAAGCCTATCACCAAGAAACCTCTCGATACCCGTATGGGTAAGGGTAAAGGTGATCCGTATGCATTTGTGGCTCCTATCACCCCGGGCCGCATCATCTTCGAGGCTGAAGGTGTTCCCGTAGCCGTTGCAAAAGAGGCTATGAGGCTCGCAGCCAACAAGCTCCCCATCGCAACCAAGTTTGTGGTTCGCAGGGATTATGATGAATAATTAGCAGGAGAAAGTAGAAATGAAAGCAGCAGAAGCACGCGAGATGTCTGTAGCAGACCTCCGCGACCGTATTGCAGTCGAGAAGGCGAATCTCGAGCAGATGAAAATCAACCACGCCATTTCTCCTCTTGAGGACACTTCCAAGTTTAGCAAGACCAGAAGGGATATCGCTCTTATGATCACTATCCTTGCTGAAAAAGAAAAACAGAATTAATTATGGAAAGAAATCTTCGTAAGGAAAGAGTAGGAGTAGTGGTCAGCAACAAGATGGAGAAGACCATCGTCGTTGCCGTTGAACGTAAAGAGAAACATCCTTTGTACGGCAAGTTCGTCAAGAAGACCACCAAGTTCGTCGCTCAGGACGAGAACAATGAGTGCGGTATCGGTGACACCGTCCGCATTATGGAGACACGCCCGCTGAGCAAGACCAAGAACTGGAGAATGATTGAAATCATAGAAAAAGCCAAGTAGTTATGATACAGCAGGAAACACGTCTACAGGTGGCCGACAACTCCGGAGCAAAGGAAGTTCTTTGCATCCGTGTACTTGGCGGCACAAACCACCGTTATGCGACAGTCGGAGACAAGATTGTCGTATCCATCAAGAGTGCTATCCCCGGCGCAGAAGCCAAGAAGGGTACAGTATCAAAAGCTGTAGTAGTACGCACCAAGAAAGAGATCCGCAGAGCAGACGGTTCATATATCCGTTTCGATGAGAATGCCTGTGTCCTCCTCAACAACGCTGGGGAGCTCCGCGGCACACGTATCTTCGGGCCCGTTGCCCGTGAGCTCCGCGAGAACTATATGAAAATCGTTTCACTTGCACCTGAAGTCCTCTAACAAAAACACAGCACTATGGCAAAGTTAAGCATCAAAAAAGGCGATATGGTTTATGTCAATGCCGGCAACGACAAAGGCAAAACCGGTAAGGTCCTTTCAGTTTCCCCCAAAGAGTGCCGCGCTATCGTTGAAGGAGTCAACATGGTAAGCAAGCACACCAAACCCAACAGCAAGGCTCCCCAGGGTGGTATCATCAAGCAGGAAGCCCCCATTCACATTTCCAACCTGAATCTGATCGACCCTCAGTCCCAGAAGCCCACACGCGTAGGCTATAAGATGGACGGAGACAAGAAGATCCGTTATTCAAAGAAATCCGGCGAGGAGATCAAATAATTATGGCAAAGAACAAAACAGCAGAGGTACAGGCACTGCCTGCAGGATACGTTCCCTCCCTCAAGAAGCTTTATAAGGAGCAGATCGTAGGCGATCTTCTCAAGCAGTTCGGCTACACTACCGTAATGCAGGTTCCCAAGCTCGTCAAGATTACCATCAACGAAGGTATCGGCGAAGGTACACAGGACCGCAAGATTGTTGAGGAGGCAGCTGCAGAGCTCTCCCTCATCACCGGCCAGAAAGCCCTCATCACAGTGTCCCGCAAGGACATTTCCAACTTCAAACTCCGTAAGGGTATGCCCGTCGGCACCAAAGTTACCCTTCGTGACGTCAAGATGTACGAGTTCCTCGAGAAACTCATCCGTGTCGTTCTTCCCCGTATCCGTGACTTCAACGGCGTTGCCGAGAACATGGACGGCCGTGGAAACTACACCCTCGGTCTCAAGGAGCAGATTATCTTCCCCGAAATCGACATCGACAAGAACCCCCGCATCCACGGCCTCGAGATCACTTTCGTGACCACGGCCAAGTCCGATGCAGAGTGCCACGCACTCCTCGCAGCTTTCGGTGTTCCGTTCAAGAAACATAACAACTAAAGAATATGGCAAAAGAATCAATGAAAGCCCGCGAAGTAAAGCGCGCTAAACTTGTTGCTAAGTACGCTGAGAAACGTAAAGCACTCAAAGAGGCCGGTGATTATGCTGCCCTTGACAAGCTTCCCAAGAACGCTTCTCCGGTGCGCCTTCACAATCGCTGCTCCCTCACAGGACGTCCCAAGGGATATATGAGGGCATTCGGCCTCAGCCGTATCCAGTTCCGTGAAATGGCCGCCAACGGTCTCATTCCCGGTGTAAAGAAAGCAAGTTGGTAGAATTTTAAAAGTAAACAGATATGACAGATCCGATTGCAGATTTTCTCACGAGGATTCGCAATGCCTATATGGCAGGCAAGAAGGTAGTGGAAGTTCCTTCGTCGAAGATGAAGGTGGCCATCACCCAGATCCTTTGCGAGAAGGGCTATATCCTCAGCTACAAGGTGGTTGAGCAGGCCCCTCAGAACACTATCAAAATAGCTCTGAAATATCACCCTCAGACCAAGGTCGCAGCTATCAAGAGCATCGAGCGCGTCAGCACTCCCGGCCTCAGGCGCTATGCAGACGTGGAGAACATGCCCCGCGTACTCAATGGCCTGGGAATAGCTATCCTCAGCACGTCAAAGGGTGTCATCACTGACAAAGAGGCCAAAGAGCTCGGCGTTGGCGGTGAGGTAATATGCTACGTATATTAATATTAAAAAAATCATAAGTAATGTCACGAATTGGTAAATTGCCTGTAAACCTTCCGGCCGGCGTAACAGCAGAGCTGCTGCCCGGCAACGTTGTGAAGGTTAAAGGACCTCACGGTGAGATGTCGCAGAAAGTTGATGCCGACATCACTGTCACCATCGAGGACAATCAGATCAAGTTCGCCCGTCCTTCAGACCTTCCCCGTTTCCGCTCGATGCACGGTCTTTACCGCGCTCTCGTAAACAATATGGTCATTGGCGTCAGCGAGCAGTTCACTATCGAGCAGGAGCTCGTCGGTGTGGGTTACCGTGTTGCTGTCGAAGGTCAGCTTCTCAAGTTCTCACTCGGTTTCTCTCACGAGATTCAGCTTTTGCTTCCCGCCGAGATCAAGGCCATCGTTCCCGATGTCAAGAAGGGTGAGAATCCCCGTCTTGTGCTCAAGAGCTGCGACAAACAGCTCGTCGGCCAGGTTGCCGCAAAGATCCGTTCATTCCGCGCACCGGAGCCGTACAAGGGCAAGGGTATCAAGTTTGTTGGTGAGCAGCTTCGCCGCAAGGCCGGCAAGACCGCAGCCGCTAAATAATAGGAGACCTGAATTATGGCATTGAATAGAACAGAAAGAAGACAAAGGATTCATTACCGTATCCGTAAGAAAGTCAGCGGTACCGCCGAGATGCCCCGTCTCGCAGTGTTCCGCAGCAACAAGGCTATCTACGCTCAGGTGATCGACGACGAGCAGGGCAAGACTCTTGCTGCTGCCGCATCCAACGACAAAGCCCTCGCCGTAGAGTGCAAGGGCAAGACCGGTATCGAAGCCGCCGCTATCGTCGGCAAGGCTGTCGCTCAGAAAGCTCTCGAAGCCGGTATCACTACAGTATGCTTCGACCGTGGAGGTTACCTCTATCACGGACGCGTTAAAAGTTTGGCTGATGCTGCCCGCGAAGGCGGCCTCGTATTCTAAAAGTACAGACTATGGCAAATACAAATGTTAAAAGGGTTAAGACGTCTGACCTCGAACTGAAGGACAGACTCGTCGCCATCCAGAGGGTTACCAAGGTGACCAAGGGTGGTCGTCACTTCCGCTTTGCCGCAATTGTGGTCGTAGGTGACGAAAACGGCGTTGTAGGCTATGGTCTCGGAAAAGCAAACGAGGTTACCGTGGCTATCGCCAAGGGTGTTGAGGATGCAAAGAAGAATCTCGTGAAGATTCCTATCATCAACACAACCATTCCTCACGAGCAGGAGACAAGCTTCGGTGGCGCCAAGGTGTTCATGAAGCCTGCCGCTCCCGGTACCGGTGTAAAGGCCGGCGGTGCAATGCGTGCCGTATTCGAGTCTGCCGGTGTGCAGAACGTGCTTGCTAAATCAAAGGGCTCATCGAACCCTCACAACCTCGTAAAGGCTACAATCGCAGCTCTTACCGAGATGAGGGACGCCTACACTGTAGCAGGCCTCCGTGGTATTCCTATGAGTAAAGTTTTTAACGGATAGGAGACGCGCACTATGGCAAAAATCAAAGTTACACAGGTTATCAGCGCAAATGGTGAAACCGGACGTCAGAAGGCCAACCTCCGTTGCCTCGGCATCCGCAAGATGAACCAGAGCGTCATTATCGAGGACACCCCTGTTGCACAGGGCCAGATCGCAAAGGTCGCTCACCTCGTAAAGGTTGAACCAGTTAAGAAGTAGGAGGATCCGAATATGAAACTTGAAACACTCGCACCTGCTAAGGGTGCAACCAAAGCAAGGAAAAGAATCGGTCGCGGTGAAGGTTCAGGTCACGGCGGAACATCCACACGTGGTATGAACGGTGCCGGCCAGCGTTCCGGATACTCACACAAGATCGGTTTCGAAGGTGGTCAGATGCCTATCCAGAGGCGTATGCCCAAGTTCGGCTTCAAGAACCCCACCCGCGTGGAGTACAAGGCCGTCAACGTGGCTACTCTCGAGGTTATCGCAGGCAGGCTCGGTGTTACCGAACTCGGCCCCAACGAGATCAAGGCAGCAGGCTTCGCTTCCAAGAATGACCTTATCAAGGTCCTTGGCAATGGCGAAATCAAGGTGGCCCTTACAGTAAACGCTGACGCTTTCTCAAAGAGCGCCATCGAGAAGATTGAAGCTGCCGGCGGAAAAGCCAACACCATTGAATAATTCTCCAAATGAAGAAATTTTTCCAAACAATCCAGAACATCTTCAAGATTGAGGAACTGCGCAAGCGTATTCTCTATACGATCTGCCTCATTCTGGTGTATCGTCTCGGGTGCTTTGTAGTACTTCCCGGTATCGATGCCGCAGAACTGGCAAATCTCCAGAAGACAGCTTCGGAAGGTCTTGTAGGCCTTTTGAATATGTTCTCCGGTGGAGCATTCGGCAACGCCTCTATCTTCGCGCTGGGTGTGATGCCTTACATTTCGGCATCTATCGTCATCCAGCTCCTTGGAGTGTTTGTGCCCTACTTCCGCAAACTCCAGATGGAGGGTGAAAGTGGGCGCAAGAAGATGAATCAGATGACGCGTGTTCTCACCATCCTGATCATCTGCATCCAGGGTCCTGCCTATATTGCGGCCCTGCACAACCAGATTCCCGGTAGTGCATTCCTCGCAGT
Organism: Candidatus Cryptobacteroides aphodequi; assembly: GCA_018065265.1. Lineage (GTDB taxonomy): Bacteria > Bacteroidota > Bacteroidia > Bacteroidales > UBA932 > Cryptobacteroides > Cryptobacteroides aphodequi. The sequence goes on from JAGHTP010000109.1 coordinate 19,675, forward strand.
ACGCCAGCTCGGTTGGAGCAATTTCGCATTCAATCTCATTTCCACGCTGATCCTTATGGGAGGTTCGATGTTCGTGATGTGGCTCGGTGAGCGTATCACCGACCGCGGCATCGGTAACGGTATCTCGCTTATCATTATGATAGGTATCGTAGCCCGTCTGCCTTATGCCCTCGCATCCGAAATCGGTGAGAAGGTCACCACCACAAACGGCGGTCCCCTCCTTCTCATTGTCGAAATCGTCATCTGGTTCTTCGTTATCGTTGCAGCAATCGCACTTGTACAGGCTGTCCGCAGGGTTCCCGTACAGTATGCGAAGAGGGTTATCGGCAACCGCCAGTTCGGTGGTGTGCGTCAGTACATCCCTCTGAAGATCAATGCCGCCGGCGTTATGCCTATCATCTTCGCCCAGGCGCTTATGCTCTTCCCTATCCTCTTCTCGCGTTTCGACGCCACCCGAGGACTTGCAGCTACACTCGGTAACTACACCGGTTTGTGGTACAACCTCATATTCGGCATCTTCGTCGTGCTCTTCACATATTTCTATACGGCAGTCACCGTGAACCCCACGATGATGGCCGAGGATATGAAGCGCAACGGTGGATTCATCCCCGGAGTGAAACCCGGCAAGAAGACTGTGGAGTATCTCGACGCCATTATGTCGAGGGTTACTCTCCCCGGTTCAATTGCCCTCGCAATCATCGCCATCCTTCCTGCGATTGCAATGATTTGCGGTATCTCCAACCAGTTCGCAAGCTTCTACGGCGGTACTTCGCTGCTGATTCTTGTGGGTGTGGTTCTCGAAACACTCCAGCAGATTGAAAGTTATTTGCTGATGCGTCACTATGACGGTCTTATGAAGACAGGCCGTCTGACAGGACGCTCAGGAATGTAAGTTCTTTGAAATTACAAAGGGAAATGGTCAAGCCTAAAACCGAAGAAGAGATAGCTCTCTTGCGCGAGAATGCCATAATAGTCTCAAAGGCTCTGGCAGAAGTCGGTAAAGTGGTCGCTCCTGGTGTGACAACTGCGAAGTTGAGTAGAGTGGCCGAGGACTTCATCCGCGACAATGGTGCGATTCCCAGCTTCCTCGGGTTCGAGGGCTTCCCTGCAGCCATCTGTGCATCGGTTAACGATGTCGTTGTCCACGGTTTTCCGTCGGACTACGTCCTGAAGGACGGCGATATCGTTTCCGTTGACCTTGGCACACTCTATAAGGGTTATAACGGCGACTCCGCATACACCTTCCCGGTAGGGGAGGTGGATGCGAAGACCCGCACCCTTCTGGACGTGACCAAAGCTTCGCTCTACAAGGGCATAGAAGCAGCGGTGGCAGGTGCGAGGACGGGCGATATCGGATACGCGGTGCAGTCGTATGTCGAGTCATTCGGTTTTTCCGTAGTCCGGGAGTTGGAAGGACACGGAATCGGCCGTGAGATGCACGAAGTTCCCGGTGTCCCGAATTTCGGGCGCCGTGGCAAGGGCACTCATCTGGTCGACGGAATGGCGATATGTATCGAGCCTATGGTGAATGCCGGAGGAAGAGGAGTATATCTCGACCGTAACGGTTGGGCGGTACACACCTCCGACAAATGCAATGCGGCTCATTACGAACTTACGGTTGTTGTCCGTAAAGGCCACGCCGAGCAGCTTTCTACCTTTGATTTTATCGAGAAAGATCCCAAGATCAATTTTTAACGAGATTTTTCAATGTCAAAACAAGTAGCAATTGAACAGGACGGCAGGGTTATCGAAACCCTCCCCAATGCGACATTCAAAGTTGAACTGGAGAACGGTCACGTGCTCCTCTGCAACATCTCCGGCAAGATGCGTATGAACTACATCCGCATCCTCCTTGGAGACAAGGTAAGGGTTGAGATTTCCCCTTATGATTTGACCAAGGGTCGTATATCTTTCAGATACAAATAAAGTTTTCAGATATTATGAAAGTCAGAACATCCATCAAGAAACGCAGCGAAGATTGCAAGATCGTACGTCGCAAGGGACGTCTCTATGTGATCTGCAAGAAGAACCCCAAGTTCAAAATGCGTCAGGGATAATAGTTAATCGTTTAATTAACAAAACAAAAGTATAATATGGCACGTATAGCCGGTGTTGATTTACCAAACAACAAAAGTGGAGAGATAGGTCTTACCTATATCTTCGGAATCGGCCGCCCTTCAGCAAAGAAGATTCTTGAGAAGTGCGGTATCGATGCTGGTATCAAGGTTGGTGACTGGGACGATGCTCAGATTGCAGCAATCCGTGCAGAGATTGCCGCCGAGTACAAGATCGAAGGTGAGCTCCGCACCTCAGTCCAGATGGATATCAAGCGTCTTATGGACATTGGTTGCTACCGCGGAATCCGTCATCGTAGCGGACTCCCCGTTCGCGGCCAGAGCACCAAGAACAATGCCCGCACACGTAAGGGCAAGAAGAAGACTGTTGCCAACAAGAAGAAGGCAACCAAGTAAAAATTGATGAATTATGGCAAAGAAAACAACAACATCCAAAAGGGTTGTCAAGGTTGAAGCTAATGGCGAAGCCCATATTTCATCAACCTTCAACAACGTAATTGTCACTCTCACCAACGCCCAGGGTCAGGTGATCAGCTGGGGTAGCGCTGGTAAGTGTGGTTTCAGGGGATCGAAGAAGAACACTCCCTATGCAGCCCAGATGGCTGCCGAGGACGCAGCAAAGACTGCCTTCGACGCAGGTCTCCGCAAGTGTAAGGTATATGTGAAAGGCCCCGGCTCAGGCCGTGAGTCTGCAATCAGGACCATCAACAATGCTGGCATCGTCGTTACCGAGATCATCGACGTAACTCCTATGCCTCACAACGGATGCCGTCCCAAAGGTCGTCGTAAAGTTTAATTTTTTAAAGGTTAACAATTATGGCAAGATATACCGGTCCCAGCACCAAAATAGCACGTAAGTTCGGCGAGCCGATCTTCGGAGGAGACAAATATTTCGAGAAGAGAAATTTCCCTCCCGGACAGCACGGCCTCGCTGCAAAGCGTAAGAAATCGAAAGATTACGGCAACCAGCTCAAAGAGAAGCAGAAGGTTAAGTATATGTACGGCGTTCTGGAGCGTCAGTTCCGCAACACCTACACCAAGGCTACCCGTATGCCCGGACAGAAAGGTGAGAACCTCGTCCTTCTTCTTGAGAGCCGTCTCGACAATGTAGTTTACCGTCTCGGCATCGCTCCTACCAGGGCCGCCGCACGTCAGCTCGTTTCGCACAAGCACATCACTCTCAACGGTAACGTATGCAGCATTCCTTCAGCCCAGGTAAAGGCAGGAGACGTTGTTGCCGTACGCGAGCGTTCAAAGAGCCTCGAGGTCATCCAGGCCTCCGTTGCTTCAACCACCAAGTACTCCTGGCTCGAGTTCGACGCCAAGGCACTTAGCGGAAAGTTCCTCAACTTCCCCGTACGCTCAGAAGTTCCCGAGGCAATCAACGAGCAGCTTATCGTCGACCTTTATTCCAAGTAGTATTTTTAACACCCAGTAAATATGGCAACCTTAGCATTCCAGAAACCTGACAAGGTCATCATGCTCGAAAGCACAGCCACTGTCGGCCGCTTCGAATTCCGCCCTCTCGAGCCCGGATACGGACAGACGATAGGCAATGCTCTCCGACGCGTTCTTCTTGCTTCCTTGGAGGGTTTTGCCATCAGCCAGATCAAGATCAGCGGCGTGGACCAGGAGTTCCAGAACATACCCGGCGTTATCGAGGGTATGCAGGATATCATCCTCAACTTCAAGCAGGTTAGGTTCAAACGCATGGTCGAGACGGTCGAGACTGAGACGGCAAACATCGTGATCAGCGGCAAGCAGGAGTTTACCGCTGAGGACATCTCCAAAGGATTGTCTTCTTTCCAGGTGTTGAATCCTCAGCAGCACATCTGCTCTCTCGAGCCTTCCGTAAGCCTCGAGATCACTATCGTAATCACAAAGGGTCGCGGTTTTGTACCCGCAGAGGAACTTCGCGACGAGAATACTCCCATCGGGACCATTCCCGTGGACGCAATCTATACTCCTATCCGCAAGGTCAACTGGTCAGTTGATCCCTGGCGTGTGGAGCAGAAGACCGACTACGAGAAACTCAATCTCGAGATCGTTACCGACGGAAGCATTTCTCCTGACGATGCCCTCCAGGACGCAGCAAACATCCTTATCTACCACTTCAAACTCTTTACCGACGAGAAGAAGGTGTCCAACGACGCCCTCGTTGAGCCCGCATCGGGAGAGCTTGACGAGGAGAGCCTCCGTATGAGGCATCTTCTCCTTACCAAACTTTCGGAGGTAGGTCTTTCGGTTAGGGCATTCAACTGCCTCAAGGCCGCCGAGATCGACACCTTCGCCGACCTGGTATCCTATTCCCGCAGCGAGCTTATGCGCTTCCGTAACTTCGGACGCAAGAGCCTCGGCGAAATAGATGTCCTCGTAGAGAAGATGAAGCTTTCGTTCGGTATGGATGTAAGCAAGTACAATATTGAACCCAAGAAACACAACGCATAAAGATGAGACACAATAAAAAAATCAATCATCTCGGACGTCAGAGCGGTCACCGCAAGGCACTTCTTGCGAACCTTGCCTCTTCACTCATCCTGAACAAGCGCATCGTCACCACAGAAGCGAAGGCCAAGGCCCTCAAGATGTATGTCGAGCCGCTTATCACCAAGAGCAAGGACGACAGCACACACTCACGTCGTACCGTATTCAGCTACCTCAAGAACAAAGAGGCCGTTGCTGAGCTTTTCCGTACGGTTGCTCCGAAGATCGCTGACCGTCCCGGCGGATACACCCGCGTACTTCACCTCGGCTTCCGCCAGGGTGATGCAGCCGAGATGGCTCTCATAGAGCTCGTGGACTTCAACGAGGCTGCTCTCGCATCGGCTCCCAAGGCTGCCAAGAAGGCAACCCGCCGCGCCGGCGCAAAGAAGGCCGCTGAAGCTCCCGCTGCCGAGGCTCCTGCAGCTGAGGCTGAGGCTCCCGCAGCCGAGTAATCGGACTGTCCGAACAGATCTGCAGGCTCCGGAATATCCGGGGCCTGCTTTTTTATCCCCCTCCGAAACCTGCCACCTTCCTTGATTTCAGCCTTTTTCCAGGAAGGTCTCCCTCTTGGTGATGTGACCCCCAAAGTTTGGACGGATTAACTTTAGTTGATAGCGGGAGAACTCCCGGTTTTAGAACTGCATTTCAAAGGTACATCATTTCCTGTGTTTTGCAAGCAACGCGCGCCGCGAGGAGGGCCGTTGCCCAGAGCCACCCGCAGCCGCGCCTGTAACCGCCGCGCTTCCTTGCCGCGCGGCGGTGGTGACAATCCCACAGACCTTCCTATCCCATTGTCATTTGACTGGGGTGGAAAAGCCCTTTCTTCCACACGACTCCAAAAGTTGGTGTGCCAGAAAGCCTTATTACACGGGCTTGCAATTCGGTGCGTCAGAAGGCCTATTTCCACACCGCGAAGGGTTTTTCGATG
>JAGHTP010000021.1 GCA_018065265.1 Candidatus Cryptobacteroides aphodequi
TCAAGAACAAACCGGGGCATTTCACGAAGTGCGGTCTCTGCGATCTAACCGCCGAAGGACGGAATCAAATCTATGACAAGTACTTGCAATTCTTCGTCGAACTGCCTAAATTCGCGGTGACGGACCCGGCGCTCGCCTCGGCGAAGGAGAGCCTGATGTACCTGATCGGCCATCTCGGAGAGTTCGAGACGAAGCCGGAGTGGCTGCAGGGAAGGAACGACATCCTCTCCGAATTGTGCGAGGCTGCTGAGTTCGGGCGTCTGTCTCAAAAAGAAAAGGAGAACTATCTTATGTCAGAACAGGACGAAATACAATGGATGAACACCCTTGAGGATGAAAAGCTCGAGGCCAGAGAAGAGGGGCTGGCTGAAGGGAGAGCAGAAGGGAGAGCAGAAGGAAGAGCTGAAGGAAAAGCCGAAGACGCCAAGAATCTCAAGGCTCTTGGCGTAGACGTTGATATCATATGCAAGGCTACGGGACTAAGCAAGGAGGACGTCCTGTCCCTGTAACGTTGCTCATTTTTGCGAGAAAAAAGCAGGGTGACCGATGAGGCCACCCTGCTTTCGTATCGGATTGAATGAAGATTAGTCTTCGTCCTGCTCCTGAGCTGCGTACTCGGCAAGGAGCTTGGTCTGAACGTCACCAGGAACGGGCTGGTAGTCAGCGAATTCCATTGTGAAGGTGGCGCTACCTGCAGAGAGGGAGCTGAGGGTTGTCGAATAGCGGTAGAGCTCTGCGAGAGGAACCCTTGCCTTGAGGATAGCGAAGCCCTTGTCTGCGCCCATATCGCCGAGGATACCGCGGCGGTTCTGGAGATCGGACATAACTGCGCCCTGATATTCGGCGGGAGTCATAACCTCAACATTGTAGATAGGCTCGAGGATCTTCGGACCGGCATTGCGGAAGGCCTCCTTGAAGGCGTTGCGGCCGGCGATGATGAAGGCGATTTCCTTTGAGTCAACCGGGTGCATCTTACCATCGTAAACGAATACGCGAATGTCGCGGGCGTAAGAACCGGTAAGAGGACCTTCGTTCATCTTCTCCTTGATACCCTTGAGGGTAGCGGGCATAAAGCTGAGGTCGATGGCACCACCGACTACGCAGTTGTAGAACTCGAGCTTGCCGCCCCACTCCATCTCGGTGATATCCTGGCTCTTGACGTTGAGCTGGGTGTCTTTGCCGTCAATCTTGAACTTGGTATTGAGTTCGCCTTCGGCGGGGCAGACGAGGAGGTGAACCTCACCGAACTGACCGGCACCACCGGACTGTTTCTTGTGACGGTACTGTGCGCAGGCAACCTTGGTGATGGTCTCGCGATAAGGAACCTTCGGAGCAAAGAGCTCAACTTCGAGCTTGTAGTCGTTGTTGATGATCCACTTCACAACGTTGATATGCTGCTCGCCGTTGCCGCTGAGGATGGTCTGACGAAGTTCCTTGGAGTATTCCACGATAACGGTAGGATCTTCGCCGGCGATCTTCTTGAGAGCGTCGCCAAGCTTCTGCTCGTCCTGCTGAACCTTTGCCTTGATAGCGCAACGGTACTTGGGAGCGGGGAATGAGAGACGGTCGTAAACAATGCCAGAACCGGCAGCTGAAAGAGTTGTGCTCGACTTGCCGTTCTTGAGCTTTACTGCACAGCCGAAATCACCGGCCTTGAGAGTGTTGACGCTCTCCTTCTTTGTTCCGGCGACAGCGTAGATGGCGGAAAGTCGCTCCTTGTTACCGGTGGTAGGGTCTTCGAGATCCATACCTGCGGTGATAACGCCGGACATCACCTTGAAGTAAGAAACTTCACCGAGGTGCTGCTCAACAGCGTTCTTGTATATGAAGAGAGATGCGGGAGCATCTTCCTTGCACTCGGGAGCGGGAGCCACGTTCTTTGTGAACTCGAGGAGCCTCTTGACACCGATGTCCTTGCGTGCGGAAACGCAGAATACGGGATAAACGTCGCCGGCGGCGATACCAAGGCTGAGGCCGCGACGGATTTCATCCTCGCTGAGAGTTCCTTCCTCGAAGAACTTCTCCATAAGGGAGTCGTCGTATTCGGCGGCCTTCTCGATGAGGGCGTTGCGCATCTCTTCTGCCTGGTCGGCGAGATTTGCGGGGATCTCAAGGTCTTCGCGGGTGCCGTTGGCGTCCTTGAAGTGATAGTATTTCATCATCAGTACGTCCACGAAGCCGTCGAACGAAGGACCGGCATTAACGGGGAACTGAACATAGGTGACCTTGTTGCCAAGAGCCTCTTTGATGGATGCCTGGACATTGTCCCAGTCGGCCTTTTCGGCGTCAAGCTGGTTGACGGCTATCACGAGGGGAAGGTGCTGCTCCTCGGCGCGGCGGATGAAGCTTTCGGTTCCCACCTCGACACCCTGCTGGGCGTTGAGCACGAGGATACCGCTCTCACATACGCGGAATGCCGAATAAGCGCCTCCGATGAAGTCGTCGGAACCGGGGGCGTCGATGATATTGATCTTCTTGTCCATAAACTCTGCGTAGAGCGGAGTCGCATAGAGAGACCTCTGGTTGAGTTTCTCGAGTTCCGAGTTGTCGGAAACGGTGTTCTTGTCCTCAACGGAGCCTCTTCTGTCGATAACCTTGCCCTCGTAGAGCATAGCTTCAGACAATGTGGTCTTGCCGGACTTGGTCGCGCCCAGGAGAACCACATTGCGGATGTCTTTGTTGGAATACTCTTTCATTTGATATGATTTGTTTTAGTGATAATCAAGGAAGGCAAATCTAACAATTTTTCTGCAATAAATACTTAAATTTGCCCCCGTTTTATGGAAGTCAGAGCAAAAAAGGCCCTCGGGCAACATTTTCTTACCGATCAGAACATCGCACGCAGCATTGTGAACGCGCTGAGCGTGTCGCCCGTGCGTGACGTGCTTGAAATAGGCCCGGGAATGGGCGTGCTGTCGCAGTATCTCCTCGATCGAGAAGACCTCGACCTCAAGATGGTCGAAGTGGACGGCGAAAGCGTGGACTATCTCCTCACTCACTTCGGGAAGGCGGACGGACGCGTGATGCTAGCCGACTTTCTCAAACTCGATATGGCCCTGGTGTTCCCGGGCGAGTACCGGGTGATAGGCAACTTCCCGTACAACATCTCATCGCAGATCTTCTTCAAGATTCTGGACGACAAGGACCGCGTGAGCGAAGTGGTCTGTATGATTCAGAAAGAGGTGGCCGACCGCATCGCCGAAAAGCCCGGCAGCAAGACATACGGCATTCTGAGCGTTCTGCTGCAGGCCTGGTACGACATAGACTATATCCTTTCCGTGGGGCCGGGAGCCTTCTGCCCTCCTCCCAAAGTCAAGTCTTCGGTAATACGCCTGCGCCGCAACGCACGCACAGAGCTCGGCTGCGATGAGGCTCTTTTCAAGAAGGTGGTGAAAGCCGCGTTCGGTCAGCGGCGAAAGACCCTTCGCAACGCCCTGAAGCCTATGCTCCCCGCATCCCCCGCTCCCGAAGAAGTGGCGAGGATGCTCGACCTGCGCGCCGAGACTCTTGGCGTGGAGGACTTCATCCTCCTTACGAACTGGCTGGAAGAGCGCTATCGCTTCAGGTAATATGTGACGTTCGTGACAACGCGTACCTTCTTGATGTAAGGAGTGTTCGTGTCGCGGCTCTCTATGCTGAATGTTCCCTGGCTTGCCGTCTTGATGCGGCCTATGCTGCTTCCGGAATCCTGGGCAAACTTCTGCGCTGCAGTGCGGGCGTTGGAGGTTGCCTCCTCTATCATAGCGGGCTTGATGTCGTTGAGAGCCTCGTACTGGTAAGAAACGGGGGTCGACCACTCGTTATAGGTCATCGTTATGCCCTTTTTCAGCAGCTCGGCGGAATTCTTTTCAAGAGCGAGCACCGCATCGACATTTTCGCTGCACACCGTGATGGTGTTCGATATGATGTAGCGGTAGGTGCGGTCATTGTTGCCATACTCGTTTGCCAGCTTGTCGGAAATGGAAGGAGAAGAGACATATATGTCTTCCGCAGCGATCCCGCCGGAAGCCAGGAATGTGCGTATCGTGGAATTGTTCTTCTCTATCTCTTTGAGGAGGGGCTGGAGGTCGTTGCCCATCACCTTGTAGGCCAGGTCCCAAGTGGCCTTGTCGGCCTTGACCTCGCGCTCGCAGAGGCCCTTGACCGTAACGGTTCTGTCATACGATTTGAGTTTTGCCACCGAAACGGGCAGCATTGCGCCGGCAATCACTATCGCCGCAGCAAGAATACACGATCCTTTCATACTCTTCTAGTCTTTCAATTTACGTTCAAAAAATACATCCCGCGACATATCGACCATGCGGTTCCATTCGGGTGTTGCCTTGTTGCGCCAGTGAGTGCGCTGCGAAGTGATTATCTGAACAGGGGTGGTCAGCTGATTCATCGCGGCGAACACGCAGCGCGGAGGGCAGGCCTGGTCGAAAAGGCCTATCTCGCACCAGAATTCAGCCTTGGAGTATTTCAAAATCAGTGCCGGATCGAAATAAGGCAGAACGGGGTCGCAGACTTCGCGTCCGTAACGCTCAACCTGCTGGGGCCAGGCACCGCGGCGGCCTTGAAGCGGACCGCCCTGGTCAAGCCCGGCGGGCACCTCCACGCACGCAGCGCTGACGCGGGGGTCGAGCGCCGCCAGGAACGCACTCTGATAACCGCCCTGGCTGGTACCGGTGACTATGAGATGATTCCCGTCCCACAGACGGTTCGAGCAGATGAAATCGACCGCTTTCTGTGCGCGGAGAACCATATTCTTGAAATAATACGTATCGCGCGAGACGGGTTTGCGTTCGGCATAGCCCTTCAGCGTAGTGCGGTACAAAGGGGTATAGTAATCTTCATCCTCGCGCTCGTTGTCCATTCCGTGGGCATTGAAATCGAGCACCAGGCACCCGTCGCCGCGACCGGCATAGCGGGCGGTAAGTTCGCGCGTGGCGCTGGTCCAATGGTTGTCGCCCGCTGCGTGGCAGTACACTATCGCCGGCAGGCTGGCAGGATCGGCATTCGTCGGATAAGCCATATAGCCGCTCACCGGGATGCCATCAGGCCCGCCTATCTCAACTTCGAACATAGAGAGATATTCCCTCGGTGAGGGCACGGGCACAACGCGCACATACGAAGGCTCGGCGCGCATAGCCTTGATCTGCTTCTTCCACCAGCGGAGCATATCCTTCGGAGCCGTGTAGCCGGTCGTGCATTCTTCCGGCGCCACGATGAAGCCCTGCTCGCAGAGCGGATTCTTCCCGCCCTCGGGGACAAGCGCGAGACGGATTGAAAGACACTCGTTGTATGTGGTGTCAAGCACGGTCTGCACACCGTCCGAAGGCTCGACCTTTATGCTTGCGAACGGCTCGGGTAGCGAGTTGAGATGGAAATTGAGCGTCGCGCTCGCGCTTACACCCTCGAGCGTGACGACCACCCTCTCTCCTTTGGCGTAGATGCCTTTTTCGCTGTTGAGGCTGAAGCTCTGCGCTCCGGCCGCCAGACTGCAGCACAGCGCGGCTGCGGCAAGGACAAGACGTTTCATATCTACCATTCAAGCTTGAGTTCGCCGAAGTATTCGGGGCAATGGAAGTCGGGTTTGGCGGTGCCGATAGGGTTCCAGCTCACGAAGTGGGGCGTTGCGGTGCCGTCGCCGCACTTATAGAAGTTGGCGAGCAGGGTCTCGGGCTTTTCGGGGCAGTCCAGAACTGCGAACGGAACTTCGAGTTCGAGGGTCCAGGCACAGTCGCCGGTCTTGTCAACAGGCTCGGCGGGGAGAGAACTGCGCCTAAGCACGAGGGCGTGCTTTGCCGCATCGAAATGCTTGAAATCCTCGCGCGAGCGCCTGATTGCGGAAAGTCCTACGCCGAGGCAGTTCGTTTCGAAGTTGCAGTAGAAGGGGCTGCCGGGAGCCTTTACGAAGAACTCGACGCAGTCGTCCTCCCAAACGTGGCCGTTAGCTTCGGTGCAAACGGCGCGAAGAGCGTTCTGGCGCACGCTGAAGCGCACGAGAATAGCCTTGTCGGTATGGGCAAGCGCGGCGGAAACTTCGGGTTTGTAGGGATATTCCTCTTTCCAGGGAACGCAGTCGATGGCGATTGTGGAGAATTTCTGAATGTCGGCGAATGAGCCGACGAGCGGAAGTGTGGTCTGTTTCATAAACACAAAGGTAACAATTTTGTATATTTGCCGCACTATGTTCCGCTTTACAAACATACGCTCCTTCGTACGCGCGGCCCTGCTCGCCTCGGCACTTTTCTGTGCCGCTGTTCCGGCACGGGCGCAGAAGGTCGTGGAAAAGCAGGACACCATCCGCGAAGCGCGCGTGACCGCAATTCGCGAGAAGGCGCAGAACAGCACCCAGACCGGTCTGACAAGGCTCGACGCCAAACAGCTCAAGGCCGGATACGCGGTGTTCGGATCGCCCGATGTCATCAAAACGCTCCAGCTCCAGCCCGGCGTGGCGGCGGGCAACGAACTTATGTCGGGACTTTATGTACACGGGGGTGACGGCTCGGACAACCTCTTCCTTCTGGATGGCGTGCCTCTGTACAACGTCAGCCACTTCGGAGGCCTCTTCTCGAGCTTCAACACCGACGTGGTGGACAATCTCGACTTCTACAAGAGCGGATTCCCTGCCCGCTACGGCGGCAAGATGTCTTCGATAGTGGACGTCCAGACCCGCGAAGGCGATATGCGCGAATACCACGGAAGCGCTTCGCTGGGCCTCATCGACGGACGCCTTCAGTTCGAGGGCCCCATCGTCACGGACAAGACTTCGTTCAACCTCGGCCTCAGACGCACCTGGCTGGACATCATCACCACCCCGGCCATCGCCATCGTCAACAAGCGGCGCGGAAACGACTACAACGTGGCCGGCGGGTACTTTATGCAGGACCTCAACGCCCGTGTGACCCACCGCTTCGGTGAGGACAACACCCTTGATGCGTGCGTGTACTGGGGCAAGGACAACTTGCACGCCAATATGAACGACAGCGAAGGCTACGGCGAGCAGATCGGCCTGGATATGGGCGTAGTGTGGGGGTCGCTCACCGCTTCGGCGGCCTGGCACAAAAGGCTCGCCCCGAAGATGACGTCCACCTTCAAGGCCTATTTCTCGCAAAGCAATTCCGACATCGGCTACACCTTCGACGTGAGCTTTAAGGACGAGGATGAGAAGATGACAATGTTTATGGACGATTCGGATGTCTCGTTCGTGCGCGACCTCGGAGTGACGGCCGATTTCGACTGGTTCCCCAACTCCTTCCACCACGTGCGCTTCGGTGCGCAGGCCGTTCATCACGGTTACAGCAGTGGACGCGACTATGTCCAGAAGACTTCGTACCAGATGCTCGAGGGTGGCATTCCCATCCCCGGTTATTCCTATACCGAAACCGACAAAGGCGGCACCACGAACGGGTACGGCGCCTGGGAGCCGGCTGCGTATATCGAGGACGAGTGGTTCATCCTTTACAACCTGTCCGTCAATGCGGGATTGCGCACGGTGCTGTTCGCGACGCCCGGCAAGGTGTGGCCGTCGCTCGAGCCGAGAGCCGCACTGAAGTGGCAGATTTCGCCCGTCATCTCGATGAAGGCCTCGTTCACGCATATGGCCCAGTTCTCACATCTTGTGTCGGCGATGTACATCGACCTGCCCAGCAACTGCTGGATGCCTTCCACCGCCACGGTGCGGCCAATGGTTTCCGACCAGGTGGCGGGCGGCATCTACACCACTCCTTTCAAAAACTTCAAGTTGAATGTGGAAGGCTGGTACAAGACTATGGACCACCTTCTTGCGTATAATGGCGCGAACGCCTTCTACCCGGCAATCGACGAGTGGGAGAAATCTTTTGTGGACGGACGCGGGAAATCGTACGGAATGGAGGTTGAGGCCGAGTGGCGCACGAGGACGCTCAATCTTGCCGCATATTATACTTTGAGCAAGAGCCTGAGGCGCTTTGACGCCTTCTACCCCGACTGGTTCAACGACCGCAATGACAACCCCCACAAACTGAACCTTGTAGCATCGTGGGAGTTCGCAAGCGGGATGGAGGTCTTCCTCAACTGGAACTATCACAGCGGCAACCGCGTAACCTTCCCGACCAACGTGGTCACCGAAGACGGATCCCCTATGTTCGTTTATGACAAGCCATACAACACGTCCCTTCCCGACTACCACAGGCTCGATGCGGGATTCAATTTCCACAAGATCAACCGCAAGGGCCGCCATATAATCACCAATCTGAGCATTTACAATGTCTATAACCGCCTCAACGCGGCCTTCGCCCTGCTGGACGAAACGCCCGAAGGTAACTACCAGGGTCTGGCATACGGAATGGTGCCCATTGTTCCGACGCTTACTTTCCAATACAAGTTCTGATGCTGAAGGGGTTTACACATATCTTTGATTTCTTCTCTGCTACCGGGCACGGGAATTCTTCGCAGCGTACGAAACCCGGGCGCACCCGTCGGACCGGACTTGCCGGGGCTTTCATAGGCGCCGTTCTTTTTGCGACCGCCTGCGAAATGCCTTTCGACCTGAAGGACAGCCACGATGGACGTCTTTATATAGAATGTGTTGTCAGCCCCGACAGCACAACTTTCAGCATTAACTACGCCGCGCCACTGAACGGAAGGAGAAAAACTTATGACGCCTTTGTCCCGTCGGTGCTCCGTCTAACTTCCGATGGTGGGCTCAACCTGGTGCTTGACGGCACGCAGTGCACAATCGATCAGCCGTTGTCTGTAGCGTTCCCCGCTCCGCTCGCCGAAGGAGACCGCTTTACAATAAGCGCAGAAGGAAAGGAGCCGGTCGCCGGCGGCGGGTATTCGGACAACATCCTGAAGGCCAGCGGAACCACTCTCGTTCCCTATGCACCGGAAATTACCAAGGTCGTCACAGAAACCGAACGTATCGACACGTCGTACCTCCATAAGATCACACTTACGCTTGACCGCGAGCCCGGGCAGCACGATTTCTTCGGAATAAGGGTTGTGCGCATAAATGTCACAACGGAATTCACCGATACGGTTATTGTGAAACCCGGCCATATGATAAGCGAGATGGCCCTTGGCTCGCTCGATCTTGACGAGATGCTCTCTATCGGCTTCGAAGACAACCGCATTCAGGGCGAAATGCCTCTGCTTCTGCTTACCGAGCGGCAGTTCGACGGCCGCGTCTACGACTTCTATGTCGATGCTTACGACTCGGAGTATTACTACGACGGGAATTCCTATGGAATGGACTATGGCTGGTGGTGGGTTCACGAAGGCGCTTTGCCCGAAATCATCTCATCCCGCTACAAGGTTCAGCTGTTCCGTCTGTCGGAAGAATTCTATTACAGCGCGAAGGCCCAGTATATGAAGAGCCTGGACTTCCTGTCGAACCTCGGTCTCACTCCGCCCAACTTCACCTATACCAACATTGACGGCGGCCTTGGCTACATCGGCGCCATTTCCCTCGCGGAAACCGATTGGCTGCGCTTCGAATAGGCTTGTTCCCCGAATTTACCTGCTTTTCGGGGGGCAGACAAAGACAAACTCTACTCGCGTATTACGCAAAGAGACCGGACTCGATGTGAGCCCGGTCTCCTGCATTATTGGTTTGTGAAAGTGCTATTTGTCAGCTTTCTTGAGAGCCTTGCGGGTGGCATCGTACATAATAGGAGTACCGATCATGATTGATGCGTAGGTACCTACGATTACTCCGAGGCAGAGGGCTACGGACAGACCACGGATGCTCTCACCACCCCAGATTGCGATTGCTATCATAGGAAGCAGGGTCGAAACCGAAGTATTGAGGGTACGGGTAAGTGTCTGGTTGAGTGACTTGTTGACCATAGTCTCGAAGTCGTCGTTCGGGTGCAGCAGCCTGTTCTCACGGATACGGTCGAAGATAACCACGTTATCGTTGATGGCGTAACCGATGATGGTAAGGATAGCGGCGATGAAGGTCTGGTCAACGTCGAGGTTGAACGGAAGGATGCCACTGAAGAGGCTGAAGAAACCGATAAGGATGATGGCTGTATGGGCAAGCGATACAACACCGCCGAGACCCCAGGTCCAGCCCTTGAACCTCCAGGCAATATATGCGAAGATTACGAGCAGGGCGAGGATAACCGAGATGATGGCGTTGCGCTTGATATCGTTGGCGATGCTGGCGCCCACCTTGTCGGAACTGATGATACCGTTGGGGTTGTCAAGTGTGCTGACGAACTCCTCGATGGTGAAGTCCTCTGCGAACATTCCCTTGAGGGCGTTGTAGAGCATACCTTCGATTTCGGTGTCAACCTCGCTGGACTCGATGTCAACCTTGTAGGAAGTGGTGATCTTCATCTGGCTCTCACCACCGTACTGCTTAACCTCAGCGGATGAGCTCTTGACAGTAGGATCGGCTGCGGCGGCTGCCTCGAACACGTCATTGACTGCGGCACGTACGTCCTCAGCTGAAACGGGTTTGTCGAAACGTACTACATAGGTACGGCCACCGGTGAAGTCAACACCATAGGTGAATCCCTTGGTGAACATCGAAACAAGTGCGATGATGATAAGGCAGCTTGAGAAGATGTATGAGAACTTGCGTCCCTTGATGAAGTTGACGTGAGTGTTCTTGAGGATATTCTTGGTGATGTTGTTCTCGAAGGTGATGTTCTTGCCCCTTGCGATGCGGGCCTCAAACACGAGCCTTGTGATAAAGATAGAGGTGAGAACAGAGGTGATGATACCGATGATGAGGGTCGTTGCGAAGCCCTTGATGGGGCCTGTTCCGAAGAAGAACAGAACGAGACCGGTAAGGAGTGTGGTCACCTGACCGTCGATGATTGCAGAGTAAGCGTTCTGGTAACCGTCGTGAACGGCCTTTCCGAGGCCCTTGCCTGCCTTGAGTTCCTCCTTGATGCGCTCGTAGATGATAACGTTGGCGTCGACCGCCATACCGAGCGTGAGGACAAGGCCTGCGATACCGGGCAGAGTAAGAACTGCGCCGAAGCTGGCGAGCGTACCGAAGAGCAGAAGCACGTTGGTAAGCAGTGCGAAGTCAGCGGCAAGACCTGCGCCCTGGTAGAACAGGAGCATGTAGATGAGCACGCAAAGGAATGCGATGATGAACGAGATGAGACCGGCCCTGATGGACTCGGCACCGAGAGAAGGACCGACAACCTGCTCCTGGACGATTGTTGCGGGAGCGGGAAGCTTACCGGACTTGAGGACGTTGGTAAGGTCGGTTGCCTCGTCAACGGTGAAGTTGCCGGTAATCGAAGAGTTTCCTCCGGTGATTTCGCCGTTAACAACGGGATAAGAATATACGGTACCGTCGAGCACGATTGCGATCTGCTTGCCGACGTTGTCCTTGGTGAGGCGTGCCCATACGTTGGCGCCCTCGGCGTTCATACTCATCGAAACCGAAGGAGAACCGCCACCGCGCTGGTTGTCATAGGAAACGCGCGCGTCTGTAACGGCGTCACCGTCGAGGGGAGCCTTTCCGTCACGGCTTGAAGCCTTGATGGCAACGAGTTCGAAGATGTTCTCGGCAGCAACATACTCGCTTGCCTTGACTGACCACATAGGAACCAGTTCGGCAGGGAAGATGTCGGCAGCGGCAGCCTGTGCGAGGAGGCTGTTGACCTTTGCTGTATCGGCAGCGGCTGCATAACCTATGCAGGCACCCTTCTGCGACTGCGAGAACGAAAGAACGCTATGAAGAGCATTCTCCTCGCCGCCGAGCTGTGCAAGATAGTTGTCAGCCTCGATGAGATACTGCTGAACCTCACCGTTGTCGAATGTGGGCCAGAACTCGAGGGAAGCGGTTCCCTGAAGGAGTTTACGCACACGCTCGGGCTCCTTTACACCAGGAAGCTCGACGAGGATACGTCCGGTATTGCCGATCTTCTGGATGGAAGGCTGGGTTACACCGAAGCGGTCGATACGGTTGCGGAGCACGTTGAACGAGTTGGCTACTGCGCTCTCGGCATCCTCGCGGATAACGGCGATCACCTGCTCGTCGGTCGACTCGGGTTTGATGCGGTCGCGCATCTCGTATGTTCCGAAGATCTGAGAGAGCCTCTGACCGGCACCGACTTCCTTCCAGGCCTCTGCGAAGAGGGTGATGAAGTCGCTGTGCTCGGTGACGCTGCGCTGCTTTGCGAGTGCGAGGGCCTGGGCGAACTCGGGTGTCTGATTGTCACCGGCGAGAGCCTTCACGAGGTCTTCGAGCTGCACCTGCAGCATAACGTTCATACCTCCCTTGAGGTCCAGACCAAGATTGAGCTCCTTGGCCTTTACCTGCTTGTAGGTCTGTCCGAAATAGATCTTTTCAGCTGAAATGGAATCGATGTAGGATGTGCTTTCGTGCTTAAGGAATGAATCCTTGAAGTAAGCCTGATCCTCAACGGGGATTGACTCGAGGTCGATTGCCTCAAGAGCAGCCTCGGCATACTTGGCGGCCTTCTTCTCCTGGATGCTTGAAACAACCGAGAAGGAGAGCTGCCAGATGCAGGCAAGGGCAAGAAGAATTGCCACGAGTCTGATCGCGCCTTTACTTTGCATAATGTGTTAGTTGTTTATATTATTTTTCGTTTTTTGCTGACAAGCCCGCAAATTTACTAAAAAATTTCGATTACTAACCCTATTTTGCTATTTTTGCGTAGCTGAAATGCGTATCCGTATGTCTCTTTGCAAGTTGCTTGGAACCTTCTTTGCCGCAGGCCTGTGCCTGTGCGGCGGGTCCGCCAGCGCCCAGGAGACAATTTCGCCCGCCGATTCTCTTGTGCTCAGCGCCGAACTCTACCGTTCGGGCTACCGCTTCGCGGATGCGATCAAATGCTATTCGAAGGCCGCCGCCATCTGCGGCGATTCCGCCCAGACCGAAGACATCGCCCGGCAGATACGCTCCTGCCGCAAGGCTTTCGAACTCACCCAGACCGCCTGCCGGCCCACTGTCATCGCCCGACAGACCTTCAGCATAGACGACTTCTTCCTTTATTATCCGCTCCCCGATTACGCCTGGAGACCTGTGGAGAACGCTCCCGCGGTTTATTGCCCCGACCTTGTCGACACCCTCTATGTAAGCCACGAGGCCGAAACGGGCGAACTTTACCGCTATACTGGCCGCGACAGGATGTACTTCGCCTCGGCCAATCTGCCCGGAATGGGCGGCTACGACCTCTTCTACTGCGACTGGGATCCGAAGGACGGATGCTGGAAGGCGCCCGTGAACCTCGGCTTCCCGTTCAACTCGCCCGAAGACGACATACTTTTTATGGACACCGATGACGGCCGGTACAGCATCTTCGCTTCGAACCGCGACTGCACCGCCGACAGTGTGAGGGTATACGTGCTTCTGCGCGAAGACAACGCGCCGCGCGAGATAATCTCCAACCCCGAAGAACTGTCGCTCGTGGCGCGGCTTGAGCCTTCATCCGCCGTTCTGGCCGGAAACACCGCGACCGGCGTGACAGGTGAAACCCTCCACGAAGACGACCAACTGGCCCTGTATCAGAGCAAGACAGATGAAGTGCGCGTTCTGCGCGAGGAGCTGTCGCGCTTCAACGGTTCCGAGGAGCAGAAGGCCGAACTTACCGCACGCCTCCACGAAGCCGGGGCGGAGCTTGACCGCATAGAGATGTATTTCCTCAGCAGCGGCGCGGGCGATGATCTGGAGAAAACGGTTTCCGAAGCCGGGAGGCAGGTCGAGTCCGGAGGCGCCTACGTCTTTACACGCAAATCGCTTGGTCCGAAGGTAACCGTCATCTATAAAGAAGAACAATAATGGCCGATAGTTTGTCTCTTGCGGCAGGACGCTCCCGCGAAGTCTGGGTTGACTGGATGCGGGTCGTCGCCTGCTTTCTGGTAATGGTCGTGCACAGCACCGAACCTTTTTATCTTGGTGGAGAAGGGTCTCTGATTCTTACGCGCGCCGACGCGTTCTGGGCATCGCTTTTCGACACTTTCGCAAGAGCCTGCGTGCCGCTGTTCGTGGTGGCTTCGAGCTATCTGCAGTTCCCTATACATTATAGTACCGGCGAATTTTTCCGCCGCCGCGCGGTGCGCATCCTCATTCCTTTCCTGTTCTGGACCGTGGTCTATGCGCTGGTGTGGGGCGAACCCGTCGCCAATTTCAAGGACCTGCTTCTGAACTTCAACTACGCCGCCGGACACCTCTGGTTCGTATATATGCTCATCGGGCTGTATCTGCTTATGCCTCTGCTTTCGCCCTGGGCCGAGAAGGTCAGCCGCCGCGAACTGCTGTTCTTCCTGGCGCTGTGCTTCGCCACATACTTCATCCCGTTCATCAGGGAGAAGGCGGCGGGAGACGGGGCCGTATTCATCTACGGGCCGGGAGGTATCCCGATGCCGGCGGATTATCCGCTCTGGGGCGAGGCCAGCTGGAATGCGTACGGGCTGTTCTACTATTTCAGCGGTTTCATCGGCTACCTGCTGCTCGGACTGTATCTGCGCCGCTTTGTCGGGCAGATGTCCACCGGCAGGACGCTTGCCATCGCGCTGCCCTGCTGGATCGGCGGCTTCGCGGTGTGCTTCTTCGGCTTTTTGCGAAGAGTGTTCGCCACAGCCGGCGGATGCGGAGGTTTTCTTGGTTCGGATGGGAGTGTTTTCCCCATTGGCGGAGATATCTCGGTGGCGGCCGGATGGGAAACACCCTGGCTGTTCTGCACTGTCGGAACTTTGCTTATGACTATCGGCTGGATTCTGCTGATGCGACTCTGGCGCGCCGAGGGAGGCTTCTACCGCAAGGTGGTTCTTCCCGTGTCGAAGGCCGGTTACGGAATGTATCTCTGCCATATGCTGGCGCTGGGATCTTTCGCCGCGCTGTTCCGTTCGCGCCTTGGTGTCGGCACCGACGGTGTTCTGGGGGTTATGACAACCCCCGTGGAGATTATTCTGACGGCCGTCTGCTCGTACATCGTCGTTGCTCTCTTCAGCGTCCTTGTCCAGCGCATCCCCAAGATCGGGAAATTCATTATCGGGTAGACCTGCCGGCGGCAATTACAGGTTTTTTTGCGAAATACTGAACGATTGGACGTACCCTGTAAAAAAGGCGGGAGGGTACGTCCATAATTTTTTGCGGAATGTGCCATCTACATAGCCGTATTGCCTGTTTTCGAAAAAACGTTGGACGTACCCTGCGGTCTGGAATACAGGGTACGTCCAAATGTGCGGAAGTTACAGGATTTTAGGACGCGGACCGGACATAAAAGCCGAACGACAGCCTTGAGGCTGTCGTTCATCTTGTGGAGCGGAAAACGAGGCTCGGACTCGCGGCGGGGCAGGGGGCCCCGGTGGGTTTTAGTTAACCCCCCCCCCCGGGCGGCGCCCCCCCCGGGGGGAA
>JAGHTP010000087.1 GCA_018065265.1 Candidatus Cryptobacteroides aphodequi
GGACTTTTCGTGCGTTTCACCTCGGATGCCGGCGAATTCGACCTCAAATGGACGACGGGCGGTGTGAATACGCTCGACAACATGACCGCTATCGTGGCCCGCGGCCTCGCACTCTACACGCTCGACAAGGGCGAGTGGATATGGGTCGGCACGGCGCGTCCGAACAGGCAGGACAAGGCCAGCAGTTTCCGCATCACCTGCTCGAAACTCGCCGGCTCGCAGCACGAGTATATGCTCTACCTCAGCCTTTACAACGAGGTCACTTCGCTGCAGATTGGCGTTCCCGAGGGCAGCACCATCGCCGCCTCGAGCCTCAATTCTCCGCGCGCCGAAAAGCCCATCATCATCTATGGCACAAGCATTATGCAGGGCGCGAGCGCTTCGCATCCGGGTATGTGCAGCTCGAACCAACTCAGCCGCAGGCTCGACCGCGTGGTTATCAACCTCGGCTTCAGCGGCAATGGCAAACTTGACTACGAAATCGCCGAGCTGATGGCCGCACACCCCGATCCGGCCGTGTTCGTAATGGACAACATCCCCAACTGCGGAGCCGATCTAATCCGCGAAAAGACGCCAGGCTTCGTGAAGATACTCCGCGATGCGCACCCCGACGTGCCGATTGTCTTCGTCGAGAACCCCATCTACCCCGGTGCCAGGTTCGATGACGCCCGCGAGAAGGAAGTTACCAGCCGCAACGAGGCTCTCGCAGAGGTTTACGCCGGATTCAAGAAGGCCGGGATGAAGAAAATCTACTATGTCAAGGGTGACAAGATGCTCGGAGCCGACAATACCGGCACCATCGAGGGCACGCATTTCACCGACCTGGGCTTCGAAAGCTATGTCAAAATCCTCTACCCCGTATTGAAGAAATTATGTAAATAATCAAGTATTTTGAAACGTACACTTATCATTCTCGCAGCCTTTGCTGCAATGTCGATCCAGGCAAACGCACAGATCTTTGCCGGTGGTTCCATCACTCTCCAGAATTAGGGAGGAAAAGACAAAGTCGGCAACAACATCACCATCGGCATTCTCTACAAGTTCTAATATTCCAACAATTGCATATAGTGCGGCTGCGGTGAAGCCAGGCAGAGAACCGGCAATCACGCCGTGCGGCAGCGGCGAAGACAGGCAGAGAACCGGCAATCACGCCGCGCGGCAGCGGCGAAGCCAGCTGTAATAGCAGATGGCGAGAAGCACCGCGGCGCCCACCCAGGCAAGCACGTCGATGAGCACGATCCCGTTGTAGCCGAAGCGCTGAGGCAGAGTCGCGGCGGCAACGGCCCTGATAAGCAGTTCGAGCACGCCGGCCATCAGCGGCCAGAACGGGCGTCCAACTCCCTGCAGCGCGTTCCTGTAGATGAAGATGACGAACAGGAATGGGAAGAATATCGCACTGATTACCAAGTACTCGCGCGACGCTTCAAACAGATCTGCAATAGCGCTCGACGCCCCACCGGCAGCCCCGGCAGCACCAGCAGCATCGCCCAGCCCAGCACCCATAGCCCCGGCTCCGTCAGCAACGAACAGGCTGGTCACCGGTTCGGCGAAGACGACCATCAGCGTACTTGACACGATGCAAACGGCCATAGTCATCAGCAGGGTCACGTTAACCCCGCGGCGCACACGCAGCATATCGCCGGCACCGTAATTCTGTCCGACGTAATTGGCAATCGCCACACCGAACGAGATGCTCACCAGCGCACCTATGTTCTGCACCTTGTTGGCAGCGGTGAAACCGGCAATCCACGCAGGCGGGAAGGCGTTGAGCGCGGCCTGCAGCAGCACGATTCCAATCGCGGTGATGCTGAACTGGAAGGCCATCGGCAGCGCCAGGCGCAGATGTTCCCAGATGAACCCCCAGCCCACGCGGAAGTCCTCGCGGCTTAGCTTCATCTCTGGGAAGCGCCGGAATGAATATGCGAAACAGAGTACGGCGGAAAGCAGCTGCGAAGCAATCGTGGCCGCGGCCGCACCCTTCACGCCCCATCCCAGCGAAGCGACGAGCAGGAGGTCGAGCCCCACGTTCAGCACCGACGAGAAAATCAGGAACACCAGCGGCGTCCGGCTGTCTCCCAGCGCGCGAAGTATGCAGGCGATGAGGTTGTAGGCCACATTCGCGAAAAGGCCGGCAAAGATAAGCAGCAGATAATCATAGGCATAGCCGAAAATCTCAGGTCCGGTTCCTATCAGCCTCAGAAGCGGCCCGCACAGCAGGACGGTCGCCAGCGTGAGCACTATGCCCATCGCCACGCAAATCTCTATGCTTGCGGCTATGCTCCGCTTTACTCCGGCCTTGTCGCCGGCGCCGAAGTACTGGGCCGTGCATATCCCCAGACCGCTCGTCACGCCCAGCACGAAGCCGAGCACGAAGAACGTCATTCCGTTGGTGATGCCAACTCCGGCCAGGGCCTGATAGCTGACGAAGCGGCCCACGATCGCCGTATCCACCAGATTGTACACCTGCTGGAAGACATTACCCAGAATGATGGGAAGCGAGTAAAGAAGAATGACCCTTGCCGGGCTGCCTTTCGTCAGATCGGTTACCATCTTTCGAGCAGCGGTCTGATGGCCTCGAATGCCGCGGGGGCCTGGTTCTCCCAGAATCCGTCGTAGCTGGCCTGCTGGTCTACGTTGTGCGTGTCGCTCACGATTCTTACCGCGAGGAACGGCACGCCGGCCTTGTAGCAGGTCTGCGCGATTGCGGCGGTCTCCATATCGACGGCGAGCGCATCGGGATACAAAGCCTTCTGGCGCGCATCATCATCAAGACTGACGAAGAACTGGTCTCCGCAGATGAGAAGGCCGACCGTGGCTTCGGGCAGCGCCTCGCGGGCGGCGGCAAGCATAGCCGCATCGCTCTCAAAAAAGCGCGGATAGCCCTGGACCTGGCCCGGTTCTGTGCCGAAGCCGTAGAACACGTCGTGGTAGGCGCAGGCCGATGCGATGACCAGCGAGCACTCCTTCAGCGCGGGGCAGAGACTTCCGCTCACGCCAATGGAAAGGATGCGGTCCGGCCGGCAGTTTTCGATGAGTTTCGTGGCGGCGATGGCGGCGTTCACCTTCCCCATTCCGGAAAGGACGCAATTCTCGAAGCCGAGCCCCTTGACGAGGTCCAGTTCGCACTGCATCGCGCAGATTACCGCTGTTCCGCCATTCATACTATTCCGTGCGACCGGGATATTGTTCCAGAGCGACCTTCAGGCACTCGAGGGCCTTGGCGAGGTCTTCCTTGCAGAGGACGTAGGCCAGACGCACTTCGTTGCGGCCTTCGCCCGGCTCGGTGTAGAAGCCCGATGCAGGCGCGGTCATAACCGTAGCGCCCTTGTACTGGAAGTCGCGCAGGCACCAGATGCAGAACTTCTCGGCATCGTCAACCGGCAGACGCGCAACGGTATAGAAGGCTCCCATAGGGATGGGAGAATAGACTCCGGGGATGCGGTTCAGCCCGTCGATGAGGAAGTTGCGCCTGTCGAGGTACTCCTCATATACAGACTGAAGATATTCCTTCTGCACGTCAAGCGACGCCTCGGCAATTATCTGACCGATGAGCGGGGGCGAAAGTCTTGCCTGGCAGAACTTCATAACCGACTCGCGCACTTTCTTGTTCTTGGTGCAGAGGCAGCCGATGCGTATTCCGCACTCGCTGTAGCGCTTGCTCACCGAGTCGAACAGCACCACGTTGTCTTCGATGCCGTCCAGATGGAATGCGCTGATGTACGGCATTCCGGTGTAGATAAACTCGCGGTAAACTTCGTCACTGAAAAGGTAGAGATTGTGCTTCTTGACGATGTCGCGTATCTGGTTCATCTCATCGCGCGTGTAGAGGTAACCCGTCGGGTTGTTAGGGTTGCAGATGAGGATGGCCTTGGTCCTGGGGGTTATCTGCTCTTCGAAAGCTTCGACCGAAGGAAGGCGGAATCCGTTTTCAATGGTGGTCTTGACACTCTTGATGACGGCTCCGACCGATATGGCAAAGGCCATATAGTTGGCGTAGAAGGGGTCGGTGACGATAATCTCGTCGCCCGGATTCAGGCAAGCCAGGAACGCGAAGAGCACGGCCTCCGAACCGCCGGTGGTGACGATGATGTCATCGGGCGAGACATAGATGCCGTACTGGGCGTAGTAGCTCACCATCTTGGTACGCAGGCTAAGATAGCCCTGCGAAGGGCTGTACTCGAGTATCGTACGGTCGATGTTCTTGAGCGCGTCGAGACCGCACTGAGGGGTCTTGATGTCGGGCTGGCCGATGTTAAGGTGATAGACGTGCACGCCGTTGCGTTTTGCGGCTTCGGCGTAGGGCGCGAGTTTGCGAATAGGCGAACTCGGCATATTGATGGCACGCTGCGAGATTTCCATATTATTCTACGTATAAAAGCAAACCTTTGAGATATTCCCCTTCGGGGTGGAAGATGCTTACCGAGTGGTCGGCAGGCTGGTTCAGACGGTCAAGGATGCGCACGTGGCGGCCGACCTGGGCTGCGGCCGAGAACACGGCCAGCGCAAAAGCCTCCTTGTCAACAACCTGCGAGCAGGAGAAGGTGAACACCAATCCTCCGGGAGCCACTTTGGCGATGGCGGCGGCATTGAGCCTCTGATAGGCGCGAAGGGCGTTCCTGAGCACTCCCCTGTGCTTTGCGAATGCGGGCGGATCGACTATCATCAGGTCGTATTTGCCTTCTTCGCAGCGGCCGAGGAACTCTATGGCGTCGTCGGTATACGATGTATGCTTGTCGGCTCCAAAGCCGGCCAGAGCGACGTTCCTGTCGACCATCATCATCGCACGGGATGACGAATCGACGCTGTCTACGTGTTTCGCTCCGTTTTCGAGGGCGTAGATGCTGAAGCCGCCGGTGTAGCAGAAGAGGTTCAGGACGTTCTTTCCTTTCGCGTAACGGCCGACAAGGGCGCGGTTCTCGCGTTGGTCGAGGAAGAAGCCGGTCTTCTGACCGCTCTCCCAATCGACGCTGAAGCGATGCCCGTTCTCAAGCACGGTAACATCCTTTGCCACAAAGCCTTCCGCTTTGTAAAGATATCCGTCCACCAGGTCGAGCCCAGCCTTGAACGGAGCCGTGCCGCTGCTCTTGTCGTACACGGCCTTCAGAGACGCGCCGTATATGTCGCAGAGCGCCTGGCATATCTGCTTCTTCGCGCGGAACATTCCCGCGCTGTGGGCCTGCATCACGCAGACGCCGTCGTAATAATCTATAATAAGTCCGGGCAGATTGTCCCCCTCGCCGTGCACGAGCCTGTAGCAGGTTGTGCTGGCGTTATCGACAAGGCCGACCGTGCGGCGCACTTCGAGCGCTTTTGCGATGGAGTCCTTCCAGAAGCCTTCAAGAAGTGACTCGGTGCCGAAGCTGAGCATACGCACTGCAATGGAGCCTATCTGGTAGTGGCCACAGCCCATAAGGCT
>JAGHTP010000033.1 GCA_018065265.1 Candidatus Cryptobacteroides aphodequi
TTTTTTTTGCGGCCGGTGTTTTTCCCCCACAACACCTGCTGAAGATAAATCAACTTCGCGATATAGGTACCGGCAACGGTGTCACCGCCGTGACCTGTCCAGTTGGTGTGGAAGAACTCTCCGCGGGGTTTGTCGGTGCGCTCGTAGGTATGTGCGCCGAAGAAATCCCTCTGGGCCTGGAGAAGGTTGGCGGGAAGCCTGTCGGTGCGGTAGCCGTCGTAGTACTCGAGGGCGGCGCTCAGGCAGGGGGCGGGCACGCCGTTCATAACGGCCGTGGCTATGACATTCCTCCAGCCCTGCTGTGCCTCGGCGAGTTTGCCGCAGAAGTAAGGGTCAAGAAGGATGTTGGCGATTGCCGGATTGTTGTCGAAGGCCTCTTTGATCTTGCCGAGGAACACGCTGCGGATGATGCAGCCGCCCCTCCACATAAGGGCGATTCCGCCGTAATTGAGGTTCCAGCCGTATTCCTTTGCGGCAGCGCGCATAAGGGCGTAGCCCTGTGCGTAGGAAACCACCTTGGCAGCGAAAAGGGCGCGCCTGAGGTCCTCGAGGAAGGCCTTGCGGTCGCCTTTGAATGCTGCGGGCTTGGGGCCCTGGAGTATCTTGGAAGCCTCAACCCTCTCCTCCTTCTGTGCAGAGAGGCAGCGTGCGAACACCGACTCGCCGATAAGAGTGAGGGGAACGCCCTGGTCAAGGGCGGAGATGGCTGTCCATTTGCCTGTTCCCTTCTGTCCGGCTGTGTCGAGGATGTAGTCGAGCACGTACTTGCCGTCCTCGTCCTTCTTGGCGAGGATGTCGCGGGTGATTTCGATCAGATAAGAGTCGAGGTCGCCCTTGTTCCACTCGGCGAAAGTCTCGTGCATCTCCTCATTGGTCATACCGAGGATGTCCTTCATGATCTGGTAGCACTCGCAGATGAGCTGGATGTCGCCGTATTCGATGCCGTTGTGCACCATCTTTACGAAATGGCCTGCACCGCCTTCACCTACCCAGTCGCAGCAGGGCGAGCCGTCGGCCACCTTGGCGCAGATACCCTGGAAGATGGGCTTTACGAAAGGCCAGGCCTCGGGCGATCCGCCGGGCATCATCGAAGGGCCCTTGAGGGCTCCCTCCTCACCGCCGGAAACACCTGTTCCGATGTAGCGGAGACCTTTGCTCTCTACGTATGCGGTACGGCGTGCGGTGTCGGGGAAATGGGTGTTGCCACCGTCAATGATGATGTCACCGGGTTCGAGTACGGGGATGAGCTTCTCGATGAAGTCGTCCACAGCCTGTCCGGCCTTGACCATAAGGAACACCTTGCGGGGAGTCTTAAGCGATGCGACAAACTCCTCGAGGCTGTGTGCGCCGTAGAAGTTCTTGCCTGCACCGCGGCCGGCGATGAATTTGTCAACCTTCTCAACCGTGCGGTTGAATACGCTCACGCGGAAGCCTTTGCTTTCCATGTTGAGCACCAGGTTCTCGCCCATTACGGCAAGACCTATAAGTCCGATATCAGATAATTCTTTCATATTGTTTATTGTACTTTGAATTCGAGTTTTTCAAGGCGTTCAGCCATTTCGGGAGTGGCGCCACGCAGTGTGACGGTGAACGCGCGGGGTTCGCGGCGTATGGGGTAATCGCCCCTCAGGCGTTCGAACGCGCCGAGTTCCGAGCGCAGCGCGCAGCTGTCAGCGGCAACGTCATATGTATAAAGTATAGCTTCGGAAAGCACTTCCTGAAGCGATTTTCCGGCAGCATCGATTTCGAACGAGAGGCTCTGCTTCGGTGCGGGCACGCCTTCGGCGGTCCAGTCCGTGAGCGGAAGGCCGAGTTTCGCGGCTACGGCGCGGACACTCATCGTGGTGCCGTTCGCCTTGCCGTCGGCGCTGTAGCCGGCTATGTGCGGAGTGCTGTAGTCGAGCGCCTCAACCAGTTCCGGGTCAAGGTCGGGCTCGCCCTCCCAGACATCGAGCACGGCGGCTTTTATGCCTCCCCCGAGCAGAACGTCCTTGAGCGCGGCGTTGTCCACTACCGGGCCGCGTGACGAGTTGATGAGTATCTGGTCAGCGCGCAGCGCAGCGAGCCTTTCGCGGTCGAAAAGATGCCACGTTGCGTCCTCCCCTTCTTTTGTCAGAGGCACGTGCAGGGTGATGATATCCGACTTCGCGACTATCTCATCGAGCGAGACGAACTTGCCGCTGCCTTCGCGCCTTTCGCGCGGAGGGTCGTTCAGGAGCACTTTGCAGCCCAGAATCTGCGCCGCTTCGGCCACCTTGCTGCCCACATTGCCGACTCCCACCACGCCGAGCGTGAGGTGCGAGAGGTCGAGCGAATGTTTCTTCGCGAGGCTTACGAGCACGCTCGAGATGTACTGCTTGACACTCCACGAGTTGCATCCGGGCGAATTGGTCCAGTCGATTCCGGCCGCTTCGACCCAGGCCGTGTCGATGTGGTCGAAGCCAATGGTCGCCGAAGCGATCATCTTAACCGACGAGCCCTTGAGGAGAGCCTCGTTGCAGGCCGTGCGGGTACGGGTGATAAGAGCGTCAGCGTCGCGCACGTCCTCGGGACGTATCTTGGCACCGGGGAGGTACTGCACCTCGGCGAAGGGCTCGAACACCCCGCGGATGAAAGGAATCTTGTCGTCGATAACTATCTTCATAGCATTCTATTTGAACCTGTCGGGATGCGCCCAGAGGCCGAGTGCCGGGTTGGATATGTAATAGATCTCTTCGCCGTCGACGGTGTTCCAGCCGTCCTTCAGTTCAGCGACCCTGTACTTGCGCATCGTTTCGTCCAGATCGGCCCAGCCGAAGCCTACGCCCTCTATCTCTTCCCTGCTCATATCGGGCCCCGGGCAATAGGTTATGCCGAAGCGGCCTTCGCTCGAGCCGTGGATGAGGTGGGCCGAAGCACCGAGGTTGTCCTGCAGGTCCTTGTTGGCCCTGGTGGCCTCGAGCGTGTGCGGAGTTCCCTTGTAGCCGTATTTGCGGATGAGTGTGTCGATGGTGGGGTCTTCGCCGAACTCCTTGAGAGCCGGGGCGAGGACGATGAGCTGCGCTCCGTCGGCAAGCGCCATCCTGGTGCGGTAAACAGCCTTGTTGCCAAGCCAGGTGCTCTTGAATTCGGCGGGATCGAGCCAGACGATGCACTTCTTTATGGGCTTTTCGACCATTATGAAGTTGGTCTCGAGCGAAAGTGCCGCCGCCTTGGCGAAGCACTCGTAGTCATCGCCTATGAAAAGGCCCTTGAGTTCCATCTTACCTGCCTCGTTCTTGGCGAGGACAGTCTGTATGTATACGATGGGAAGGTCTTTGATGAAGTGCTGGCGGGCATATTCCATCACGTCGCGCACGGGGCTCTTGGCACGGCCCATAATGCGTTCCATTCCGTATGTGGCGCCCAGATAGTGGCTTCTGTTGATGCCGAGCGAGCCGCCCACGCCCACGAATATGTTCTTGGTGTAGTTGGCCATTCCTATCACTTCGTGGGGAACCACCTGGCCTATGCTGAGGATGAGGTCGAACGAGGGGTCGAGCAGGAGTTTGTTAACCTGGGCGGGCCAGGTGAATTCGAGCTTGCCTTCGGACACTTCCTTTACATATTCGGCGGGCACTTCGCCCACGGTTACGACGTCATTGCGCCAGTCATGCACGCGTATGAGTTCTGCGGGCAGATGGCCGAACATAGCGCTTATCTGCTCCGGAGTCATCGGGGAATGGGTGCCGAGCGCCGGCATGACGTCGGTGAGAGCCTCGCCGAAATAGTCGTAGACCATCTCGGTTATGGGGCCGGCGTACGAATTGGCCCTCGTGAAATCGGGCGGAAGCGCGAGCACGCGCTTCTTTTTGTCCATCGAATCGAACACCTGCGTGAGGGCTGCTCGCACCTCGGCGGGTGTTATGACGTCGTCTTTGCTGCCTCTTGCGTAGTAAAGCATATGCGGACTATCTCTTTACACGTGCGTTGCCAGCCCAGATGCTCCATACCTGATCTTCGTCGGCAGGCTGTGCGTAGTCGGTGAGGAAGGTTGTTGCGAGAGCGCCGCTGGCCCAGCCGAACTGGATCCATTTTTCGCTCTCCCAGCCCTTGAGGATAGCGTAGAGCATACCTCCGACGAAGCCGTCACCGCCTCCGATACGGTCCAGGACATGGATCTCGCGAGGTTCTACTACGTGCCACTGCTCACCCTCGAGCATGATGGCTCCCCAGTTGTGGCTGTTGGTATTGTTGACCTGGCGCAACGTTGTTGCAAATACCTGTGCGGAAGGATACTGGGTCTTCACACGGCGTATCATCTCCTTGAAACCGTCGATCTTGGCAGCAATGTCCTTGCCGCCTGCCTCAGGTCCTTCGATACCCAGACAGAGCTGGAAGTCTTCCTCGTTTCCGATGAGTATGTCAGCGATGGAGCATATCTCGGAGAAGATGTCGTGCAGTTCCTGTTCGCGACCTGCCCAGAAGGAAGCGCGGTAGTTGAGGTCGAAACTTATGCGGGTGCCGTACTTCTTGGCAGCACGGGCGATTTCGAGGCAGAACTTGCTGGTATCGGGGCTGAGAGCACCTACCAGACCAGAGAGATGGATGATCTGGACACCTTCCTCGCCGAAGATGCGGTCGAGATCGAAATCCTTGACTTTCAGAGTGCGACCGACCTCGCCTGCGCGGTCATTCCATACGCGGGGACCG
>JAGHTP010000116.1 GCA_018065265.1 Candidatus Cryptobacteroides aphodequi
GCCTGCGAAGAGGAAAATATGGCCATACGCGCCATTGCAGGCAACCATATGGAGGACGCGGCCCGCACCTTCGCCGGCCTGCTGCAGCAAGGCGCCATCAAGAAGGACATACCCACGCTCTTTATGGGACTCAAGGAGGCCGAGGCGGTGAAGCTCTATGCCAACACTTACCTCGCCCTGAGGGTGAGCTACTTCAACGAACTTGACACATACGCCGAAATCAAAGGCCTCGACACCCGCGCCATCATCGACGGCATAGGTCTCGACCCCCGCATCGGCACCCACTACAACAACCCGTCTTTCGGCTACGGCGGCTATTGCCTACCGAAGGACACCAAACAGCTCCTGGCCAATTTCGAAGACGTGCCCGAGAATATGATCTCCGCAATAGTCGAGAGCAACCGCACCCGCAAGGACTACATCGCGGACCAGGTGCTCCGCAAGGCCGGATATTACAGCGAAAACGCCCAATGGAACAGCGCCGCCGAGCGCAGCGTCACCATAGGCGTCTATCGCCTCACAATGAAATCGAACTCCGACAACTTCCGCCAGAGCAGTATTCAGGGCGTGATGAAACGCATCAAGGCCAAAGGCGCCAACGTCATCATCTACGAGCCCACCCTCGAAGACGGCACCCTCTTCTTCGGCAGCAAGGTGGTAAACGACCTGCAGGCCTTCAAAGCCCAGTCCGATGCCATCATCGCCAACCGCTATGACCCCGTCCTCGATGATGTCGAAGCCAAGGTTTACACCAGGGATTTGTTCAGAAGGGACTAGGTGGCAGTTCATAAAAGCCGAACAACTACGGACAAGACAAACCGATAGAAACCAATATATGAGGAACCACAAACTGACTACAGCCGCAGAGGCGGTCTCACACATCCCGTCGCACTCGCACGTGCACCTGAGCTCCGTAGCCAGCGTGCCGCAGGTGCTTATAAAGGCGCTTGTGGAGCGTGCCGATGCAGGTGATGTCGAAGACCTCCATTTCCATCACTTCCATACTGAAGGGGAGGCCCCGTACAGCTGGCCCGAATACGAAGGCAAGTTCTTCGAACAGGGCTTTTTCATAGCCGGCAACACCCGCCCCGGCGTAGATTCAGGCTATGCCGACTATACCCCGGTACATCTTGGCGAAACACCGCTGCTGTACCGCTCACGGGCCATAGATCTTGGCGCCGCTCTAGTGCAGATTTCCCTTCCCGACGAAAACGGGATGGTATCGCTCGGCACATCCGTGGACTGTTCTCCGGCTGCCATCGCAGCCGCAAGGCTGGTGATAGGCGTCATCAACCCCAACGTCCCGTATTCATACGGCAACCTCATTCCGCTCGACAGTTTCGACTATCTGGTCGAGGATGACACGCCCCTTATCGAGGCCATTTACCACACTCCGTCCCAGACCGACAACCTCGTGGGCAAGAACTGCGCAGAGTTGATAGAGGACGGCAGCTGTATCCAGATGGGCATAGGTGCACTCCCGAACGCAGTGGCCACCCAGCTCATTCATCATAAGAACCTCGGCCTTCACACCGAAATGTTTGCCGACGGCATATTGAAACTGATAAAGGCAGGCGTCATAAACGGCAATGTCAAGAACATTGACACAAACAAGGTCGTTGCCTCCTTCCTCCTCGGAAGCCAGGAACTCTACTCCTTCATCGACCACAACGAGGCAGTTCTGATGAAGGATATCGAGTATGTCAATGATATCCACACAATTGCAAGCATAGACAAAATGATTGCCATCAACTCCGCCACGGAAGTTGACCTCACCGGCCAGATTTGCGCCGATTCAATAGGTACACGCATTTTTTCAGGTACAGGCGGCCAGCTCGACTTCGTCAAAGGAGCCACATATTCCAAAGGAGGCAAGTCCATTACCGCCTTCGCATCACGCACAGCAAAGGGTTTCAGCAAGATATGCCCTGTGCTCAAGGCCGGTGCAGGCGTTGTTACACCCCGTGCCGACGCCCACTGGATAGTCACGGAATGGGGGAGTGTCAATCTCACGGGACGTGCCCTGCAGGAAAGAGCCAAACTGCTTATTTCCATCGCACACCCCGACGATAGGGAAATGCTGGACCGTGCCGCATTCGAGCGTTTCGGCCCGCACTACCACAATTTCAGCATATAGGCATAACCTGAAGCCTTAGCATACAGCATAACACTATGGAAGCCCGATCAACATTCACAGAGCTCGCCGCGGCAAGACATTCCTGCCGCAGATTCTCCACGCAGCCCGTCAGCGAGGACACGTTGCAGCAACTGCTTCACGTCGCATCCCTCGCGCCTGCCTCAAAGGGAATCAACAGCAGCTCTCTGATACCGGTCACGGACAAGGAACAAATCACACGTTTATCCAGCTGCAAGGAAAGGGGTTGCTCCTTTATCAAGAATGTTCCTCTTGTCATTGCCGTCACCGCCGACCCTGCCCTCAGCGATGTCTGGACGGAAAACGCCTCTATCGCCGCCACCTACCTGCTGCTCGAAGCCCAGGCACTCGGCCTCGGAGCCTGCTGGGTGCAGATAAGGGAAAGAAAAGATGCGGACGGCACCGATTCAGAAGCCATTGTCCACCGCCTTCTCGCCCTGTCCGAAACCACCCGCATCCTCTGCCTCATCGCAATAGGATATTCAGAAAACTGAAACTTTGCGCGGACGCGAGTCACTCGCGTAATGCGCAAACCACTAAAGAACAACCAATAAGACAGAATACATTATGTCAGCAATAGCCAAAAAGCAACTCGACTACC
>JAGHTP010000010.1 GCA_018065265.1 Candidatus Cryptobacteroides aphodequi
CACCGTTCAATCACTGCTGTAGCATACGAGTCAGCGACGCGTTTTGCCGGTTGGCGTCAGGGGGTCGGGCGCGACGGAACTCACTCGCTACGCTCGTTCGAC
Source organism: Candidatus Cryptobacteroides aphodequi (assembly GCA_018065265.1). Classification (GTDB taxonomy): domain Bacteria; phylum Bacteroidota; class Bacteroidia; order Bacteroidales; family UBA932; genus Cryptobacteroides; species Cryptobacteroides aphodequi. The sequence goes on from JAGHTP010000010.1 coordinate 103, forward strand.
CCTCCCATCGTCTCCTGCGTCCCGCTTACGCGGCACAGGTATCCGACGGGCCCCGCCCACTTCCCGTGGCCGTGGGCTGGCCACGTCCGCCGCGTCCCGGCTCCCTGACGCGCAGCCGGCCTTCCGCCCTACGCTCGCCCTTAGTCGCGTCGCTCAAAACGCTCCCCGCGTTCCGGCATCCCGCCACCTCTCGAAAAGCATCGCATTGCAAAACATATTTTTGCTGGTGATTCCAAAAAAGGGCTCAGGGGTTCCAAAACGAACATTTCTTGAAGGAAGTCAAGATTATTTACTACCTTAGCCCCACGAAAGAAACAACACTATTGTATGAAAAAATCGATACTGATTCTTGCCTTCCTGCTGTTGTCCCTGGGCCTGTCGGCTCAGAACAGCTCTCTGGAACTGATGGGAGGATTCTCCATCGAGCCGTACACCATAAAAGGTGATGCGGGTTCCGCTTTGGGACCCGCAACCGGCGGAAACGGATATCTCCGTTTCACATATTTCTTTTCGGAGCATTGGGGCGCCTTTGCCCAAATCGGCTCCGAATCTGTCACCAGCGACGAAAGCTCTTTCTTCGGCGCAATGAACAAGGCTGATGGCGGAAAATACCGCTACCGTTTCAGCGGATGGTCCGGACTTTCCAACGAACTTGACGTTGTGAGCGTAGGAGCCGCTTACAGATGGGATTGCGGGAGCTTCCGCTTTACACCGAGAGTTGCCATAGGCCTGGGCACCTTTGACGGTTACGACTATGCTTATGAGCGCCAGGCAAGAGAAGGGTCTTCCGGCCCAGAGTGGTTTTTATTCTCGCCCGTCGGAGAGGCTATCTATTACGACTATCTCATCGACAGCAGGATAGATTACTATACCATCCCTACAGTCCTGCTGCTTTCTGCGGATTTCCAGATTGCCGTCAGGCCGACCTCGAGATTCTATGTCTTTGCTCAGCCGGGTGTAACGTTCGCTCCCACTCCGTTCGATGTCGAGGATACGAAATACTCCGCAGCCAAGTCGTTCGAGCCGGCCAACTGGGCGGAAGCCATCGCCTACTCCGGGCGCTCTGACGCCTGGCAGCAGGATCCCGATTCCAAGGTCACTTCTGTCGAGAAGGCATTCGCTTCTCCTTTCTTCCACCTCAACTTCGGTATCGGAATCAATTTCGGATACAGGAACAATCAATAAAAGACAGCTATGAAAAGATATATCAAACTTTTTGTTTGCGCGGCCGCGGCCGTCCTTGCTTTCGCTTCCTGCAGCAGAGATTACGAGGGCTATTACGACAACGCCTATTACGAAAAGACCAAGAATTTCCTGACTCTCAGGAACTATTCTTCCGATGCTACGGTATGGTACATCCCCGATGTCGATCACGCCGATGTCCTCCCCACCGAACTTACGGAATGGCAGAAGATTGCCATCTACTCTGTCGATGCCCATTCGTCCGGGTCGCTCACATTCGACAGTTCGGACAATTACGAGACCCCCGTCGAGACCTATGGTGTGGATGACGAACTGGTCATCTACGTCTTCAAGAAAGATGTCTGGAATTCACACAGCTGGTCGGAGTTGGTTGCCGGGCAAATGTGGTGCGGGAAATGCACCCTCAGCGTCGAAGATGCGCTCAAATCAAACGGGATCGTCACCTATCCCATGCGCTGAGACTCAGTGTAAGGGGTAAGTGGGAAGACTCACTTCCTGCGGAATACCAATTCGACATCGTGAGGGCCGACGGCGACCCGGTCGATACCGTCAAGGTCATATTCGGCAGTTTCTTCGCCAAGATTGAATACAGCATAACAGTCTTCGTTTTCAAGCGAAGCATACCAGACGACGATGTCTCCTTCCCTTGAAAGTTGCCTGTTACCGGTCGATTTCTGATTGATTTCAATCAATTTGCGGTCTGTAATCAAAGAATATGTGAACGGATCTATTTGGGACAGGCTGCAGCCGAGCATAAGCGGGGAGCGGAAGAACGCCCAGAGTGTCATCATCACCCTCTGCTCGCTTTGAGTGAACCCCGATTGGCGCGGTTCTCCCCTCATCGCCCTCAGAGCCATAAGTCCGATGGGAAGCATATCGGCATCAGCCCAATGACCGTTTCCAGTCGAATCCTGCCAGGACGCGCAAAGAGGGAACTGTTTCTTGAGAGACTCCCAATTGTCCCAGAAATCTTCCGATATGCGCCAAAGAGCACACACTTTTCTCAAATGGCCGGCTTTCGAAAGAGGGGCGGGGCCGGGAGAAAGGCTGAGCATAATCGGATGACGGCGATGGTATGCTGCTTGGGAAATGGCTTCAATATCCGATTCGGCATATGACGGGGACAGCAAGTCATCGGCCTTGACATAGTCTATCCCCCACTGTTCATACAAGTCGAAAAGAGACTTATAGTATTCCCTGGCGCCAGGCTTTGACATATCTATCCCATAGAAGCCGAAATACCAGTCGCAGACATTGACAGTATCTGCGATATCGCGTATTGTATAAGGAGTTCCCTTAATAGGGCAATCTTGCTCATATGCCTGTATGGGGACTCCCCGCATGATATGGAGACCGAGTTTCAATCCCTTGGAATGGACATAGTCGGAAAGCGCACGGAAGCCTGTCCCACCTTCGGCACTCGGGAACTTCTGAGGGTCGACAATCAAACGGCCCCACTTATCGACAAGCTGGTAGGGATGGGACCCCTCATATTGTTCAAGAGTCACCATTCCGGGCGCATACCAGCCGGCATCCACAACCACATACTGCCATCCATACTCCAACAGATTATCACTCATATAGTCAGCGACATCTCTGACTTCGTCTTCAGTCACGGACGTCCCATAGGAAATCCAACTGTTCCAACCCATGGGAGGAGTGGCGACCGATGTGTCGCCGGACCGACATCCAGCCAGGCACAAAACTGCTGCGGTTATGAATATCTGTTTGAAAATTGGCATCATTGCTCTGCAATATAACTTTTTGGCAGGACACCCGTGATGGTCTCCTGCCAAAAAAGACATATTAAATTATCTGTTAATAATTCTTTACGCAACGTGCAGGCATCTGTGCGGCATAGTCGCCGGCAGGGTGTGCGGCATTACTTGTTGCGAAAATCATATCGTTCCACTGGTTGCACTGGAATGTGTATGCATCCCATACTCCATTTGTCATAGAGATGGACCAGATGAGGATTTCATATCCATAGTCGCCAGGCTTGATAGTCCTGTCAGAATCCCGAGAATAATAATGAGCGGGAACGAAGTAAAGCCCGAGTTCATTGTTATAACTGCATCCTGATGCAAGTTTGGGGAAATCTCCGGCAAACCTGAAGGCAGAAGCCAGCTGAGGGTAAGAAGTCTTGCTGAAGAAGTCTTCTGAGTATGTGGTTCCAAGTGCGGCAGCGGCCTCCTGAACGGCATCCGAGAAATCTACATTGTTAGCGACATGCCATCCTTCGGGGCAGATGCCCTGAAGCTGGGTGTCGGCGCCGGGAGCCTCAGCGAACCAGTGTCCGTCATAGTTGCCGTTGGAAATGCTGGGATATGTATAGAACACACCAGCCCTGCGGCCAAGGAAGCCCTCATTGTACTGTACGGAAGCATATCCACCGACGACTGGAATATCAGTGTCGTCTGTAAATTTCACAGCGCGCATATTCTCTGCCATCCAATACTTATCTCCAACTTTGGCAATAGGGTAAATTTCGCCGTCACGTGAATCGACGAAGCATCCGAATTCAGTTGTGAACTTGACAGACTTGACCTCTGAAGGAGAAATAACGCCATTCTTGTCAGACACCCTGAAATAAAGGACTGTGCTCTTGAAGTCGCCGTCGAAACCGTGTGCGATCAGGCCTGCCTCACGGTTCGTACAGTTTATCGAAGTGGCAGAGCCCAGTTCCTGCTTGAATGAAGCAGCGAAATTTTCCGTATTGGAAATCTCGAGAAGATAGGAAGCGCCTTCAGCACCATTCCAGGAGAGCGCAACTGCAAGGGAGTCGATGCCCTTGGTGTGGTCGAACACGATATCCGAAGTAGGGAATGAAACGAACTCGATGCCTGGCTTTTCAACTGCAAGCTTGATGCGCTTGAATGTTGAGGCATTTGCGCTTTCGGCATATACTATCACCATTCCTTCGAGTGCGCCTTCTTCAGCTGTGATAACCACGTCACCTGTTGTACTTGTCTTGGCATCGATGACAGCAGTGAATTTTCCTTCGACAGTGCAGTAAACGTCTGCGGATTCCGCACCCTTAACCTCATAGGCTACCCTGACCTCGGTGCCGACCTTGCAGGTCACATCCTGCTCGAGTGAAAGGCTGAAGCCGCATTCAATAGGAAGAGAGAACGATGAGCCTCCGGCAAGGACGAAAGTCACTTCCGTATCACCGACTGTCACACTTGAGAATATGCAGTCACCACCCGAGATACCTGCGTCTGCGAGGAACTCCCAGGTAGCGCCTTCATCATACGAGATGTACCATTTATCATTCTCGATCTTCAGCTTGGGGGCAGCTGCGGCTGACACGCGGATTTTCTCGTTGTTTCCATCAAGGAGGAATTCACCGTTGACCGTCCAATAGTAGATATCGTCAACGGCTGCAACGCCTATGACCGGAGAAGTGCCATCCTTGCCGGGAGCGCCATTCTGTCCGTTCTTGATAGTAATCTTCTCACCGTTGCTGAGAACGATTTCATACCCGTCAGTGACAGGGGTGACGTTCTTTACAGCAATGTTCTCCTGAAGAGCGGTGACAAGGGCCTTGAGCTCGGCGATTTCCGAATTCAGCTTCTCAAGAGCCACAACTCTAGTTTCCAGCTGGTCCAGCCGGTCGTTTATGTTAAGGATGTCATCCTGGTTACAGGACACAAACGAAAAGCTGCTGAATGCAGCAAGTAACAAAATACATGATAATTTCTTCATGGTTATTTGAAATAAAAACAATTTTAGCCTTACGTGGTATATGTAAGACGTTAGAAACGTATTTGATACGTAACGGAAAAGAAATATCTGTTATTTGCCCGAATAGATGTCCACGACGTCAGAGCTTCTTGAAATACGCAGACGGCTGTCCATTTCAAGCAGGGAGATGAAGTCGTCCACGCTCCAGGCCTCTGCGAGCGTCAGGTAATAACTTATATTTTCGAGTGCTTTGTCACGGATGACGAATGTTATGCCATACACCCTTGACACCTGCTTGAGAATTTCATTCAGGGGCACGCCCTTGAAATCGTAACTGCGCTTTGTCCAGCCGCTGAAGTCGTCCTTCACGAAATCTGTTTTAACAACCGTGCCTTTCAACTTGTCGCAAACGAGGCGTTCTCCGGGAGCCAGGCTGCACACGGCCGGGGCTCCTTTTGAATCAGTATAGGAAAACTCCACCTTGCCTTCATACAGGGCAAGTGACACGGAAGGATCCGACTGATAAGAACAAAGGTTGAATCTCGTCCCCAGCACTTTGACATCGGCACCGGAAGTCTTTATGACAAAAGGATGCTCAGGGTCTTTCTTTACATTGAAAAGCGCTTCCCCATCCAGGAACACCGAGCGTTCAGAGCCTGTGAATTCACTTGGATACAACAAACTGCCCCCACCGTTTATGGTAATGGAGGTCCCGTCCGGGAGTACAAGTTCACTTATCTGGCCTGTACGTGCAGACACCTTCTGCCATTCGACTTCCGGGATTGACGAAGCCTGGCTGTGCAACAGCAACACCGCACACAGCACGGCCAGGGCCCCGGCACAGGCGCTTGATACGACAGCAAGGGATCGGAATGACCTTGGGCGCACAGACGAGGCCGAGTCACTGACAATACGTGATTTCAAACGCTGGAAATCAGAATATATCGAATCCCCGTCCGGTCCATTTCCCGCAGGAATGGATTTCCAAAGTTCATATGCGTATTTTCTACCGGATTTCATTTATAGCATAGACGCAAAAAAATGGCCGCTTGCTTAAAACACTCAGGAATAATCATCAACTTTATCCCTTATGCTATGCAGTGCAAGCTGGATATGTTTTTCAACTGTGCGCTTTGAAAGGCCGAGCATCCTGGCAATTTCCTCATTCGACTTGCCCTGATTGCGGCTGAGGATATATACCTCACGCCTTTTTTCCGGCATATCTTTCACGACACTTTCAGTAATGGAGCTCAATTCGGAGGCGATAATGCCGGAATCAGCGGATTTCCTGTCTTCCGTGTGAGGCAGCGATTCGTAATCGATGTCCGATTTGTATTTGCGCAACCTGGATTTATGGCGCATGAAATCGTTCACAGCATTCCGGGACACCCTGAATACATAGGCGTCCAAAGAAGAGCAGGAAACTATGGTGTCGCGGTGGTTCCACAGTTTGATGAAGACGGTCTGAGCTATTTCATCGGCATCCGAAGGATTGCCGGTAAGAGACAAAGCGAACCTCTTCACCTTGGAATAATACAAGGCGAAGAGTTCCTCAAAAGAATCGAATATGCTTTGATCGTCTGTTTTCATCGTTGCATGCAGAACCGCCGCGAAGTTAGGAAAAGGCTACAAATCAAGCAAGGTTTTTTTAAATGCCGTAAGGTCAGCCTCAATATTGGTATAGTTCTCCGGGCCCTTATAAACCTTGTTCAGAACCGCCTCAGCGGCATCACGGCCTTTACGCTCTCCATACTGTTTCAGGAGCTCGTAGTCCTCTTCGCCGTCGCGCCATCTCTCAAGACGGGCAGAGACGCAGAATCCTTCGGTCCCGAATGCCTCGCCGGGGAACAGGAGAAGGCCGTCTCCCTTAGGCAGGTCGGCACGCACTCTCAACGGGTCCATTGTCGAGAACGAGTTCACAACCCAGTACAAGAAGCCAGTGGGCTGTTCTTTCCACGATCTCCACATTACTGCGCGATTTGCCACGCCGGTGCTGTTGAAGGCAAGCCCAGGGTGGTCTCCCATACAGACATATGTCCACCATTCCTGTCCGTCCTTCAGACTGGCACGACACTGCGCAGAGCGGGCTTCGTTGAGTTGGAGCGAATAGACACCCGTACAGAATATGCTTGTGGCACCATCAAGGATGTCCCATATTGCATACAGGTCACCCTCCCTGTCACCATCCTTTGGCCCGCAGTAATAAGTGGTCAGCACACGTGCCGAGGGTTCAATGGCGTGGATCCTGTCCGCAAGAGTACGAATCTGCCCATATTCCGCCATCTTGGTCGGTTCATCCCAGAGGTAGAAATACGCCTTGTCAAGAAGGCCTTTCGACTTTGCCGCCGAAAGCATGGCCGTCAGCTGTGCGTCGTCCAGGTTATGGGAAGGAAGTGCGATTGCGGCAAACCTCTCATCAGAGAGGAATTCCCAGCAACGGTTGTCATCGGTCTTATAAGGAGATGAAGTGCATTCTACCTTCATGGAACCGGACAGCCAGGTCGACAGATAAGGAGAAAGCCTGTAATCCAGAAGCAGTTCCATTGCCTCGCGGCGCTTCTGAACCTGCTGCTCGGAATTCATCCCGTCAAATCTGAAACAGTTCGGGTTGACTCCGAAGACACACGGGATGGAAGGCGTGCGCGGGATGGTTATGTCTGCAAGCTGGACATCAAGCCTGATTGCATAAGTAGTATCATTCCCGGCAAAACGCAGTATCTCTTTATATTTCCCCGCCTTGGCTTTTTCTGGGGATTTCACTGTCACCCAAATCTTGGCCAGACCCTTTTCGGGTGTAATCTTGCCATTACAGGGGACCAGGACATCGAGCATGCCGTCAAATGTTGCCAGATAACGGCAACTGACATCGAAACCTTCAGCATTGCCGTCACAGGAAATGGTGAGAGGTTCATTGCTGCCGGTTTTTATTACAAGTTGAAAATGCTCATACTCACCACGAGCCATATTGAGTGATGCAATATGAGAAGGCAGGCAGGAGGCATAATTGTTCATATCCCCCTCACAAGGCAGAATCCAGGTGTCTGTGGCAGTCTGGGAGAAGTATTCCTGTTCGGACATTTTGCCCGAGCAGGAACACATCAAAATTGCAGCAGTCAGAATGCTGATAACTAATCGAGTACGCATCTTACGCAATATCCGCGTCCGCGGTCATAAGGATAAAGTGCAGCGCCGGTACCGGCAAGAGTGAAACCATAGGTGTAAGCCTGAGTGGGGAAATTCTCTACTGGCGGGGTCCAGGGAATTACGTCTCCATCTTTAGGAACAGTGGACATCCAGAAGTATGCTGTCTGCATGAATTCCAGGATTGTCTTGTTGTTCTGCCATACATATCCGGTGCCTACGATATTGAGTTTGGATGAGTTGCTGCCAACGGCGCCCGTTCCCCATCCTTCTATATCCTTGAAGCAATAGCCGGGTTTGGTAGGTTCAACGCAATTGTTGATTGCGAATTCCCACTCAGCCTTTGTTGAGACATGCCAGCCGACAGGGCAGATTCCCTGCACCTTCACACCGTCTTCGGCGGATGAGACGTCACGTACAGCCGCCGTCCAGGTATAAAGACCGCCCATCATATCTACATACTTCGCATCATCATCCCCCTGAGGCTCGTAGAATATGACATCGAATGCAGTCGAACCTACAACCAGCGGAGTGCCATCTGTGTAGGATGTCGCCCTCATATTGTCAGCAAGCCATACATGGGTTGTTTCTCCGGTAATGTCGGAGAATTTTGTTACCCGGTAAACGTTACCGTCGCGAGGATCAGTGAACGGGCCGAAGAAACGGGTGAGAAGCATGCTTCTGATTTCGCTTGTGGCATCTTTGGAATTCTTTATTGCCCAATAGACATTAGCAGTCTTGTAAACTCCTACGCCAAGGCCTTCGAGTATTCCATCGAGCTGGAGATGTGTAAGTTTGGTGTCGAAAACACCGGCGCCAAGATCGACGGTCTGAGCTTCGGAAAGATCGTCATTCAGGCTGAAGACGATTGAATACTCAGCATCTTCCTCATCACACATCCATTCGAAATCAAGGGTCTTGTCCTGTTTCTCGTAATTGAGTTCTATCTCCTCGAGGTCGTCGGGAAGAATAGCTTCGATGTCAGCTGGGGCCGTGTACTTGTTGCCACCGCCGGAGTTGTCTCCTTCGTTTCCCTTGTTACAGGATACACATACGGCCAGGACAGCCGTTGTCAGGAAAGCAAAATACTTTTTCATAACTGAGAATATTGGTTATTTGATATTGATATCACCTATTTTGAGCCAGCCGTCTGCATATAATCCCCGCTTTACGGCCAGTTTGATTCCGGGCTCATTGTCACGGCTGGTGTCAATGATGGCAACGGCAAGGGCATAAGTCCCTTTCGGGGCCTTGAAACTGACCATAGAGGAATAATTGGACGTCTTTTCCTTAAGCCATTTGGACGGCTCGGCATCTGTAATGCAAATGGAAACCGGACTGTCGTCTTTCAATAGTGCAAAGGCAACTTTATATTTATAGTTCCACCTTCTATTGTTATTCGGGCACATCCCGACACCACTGTTCATCCACTCGTGGGCCACCTTGAAGCTCTCACCGGAGCCAGCCGCCGACGGAGCAATGATGCGGACAGGAGTGAACCGATAACCGCCCTCTATCATGAATCGCTCCACCTCATCCTTGGCCATGCCTATCCATCCGCGGGATTCGGTTATTTCTCTCAAATCAAGAAAATTCGACCTGGCCTTGATAGCATCATTGCAGGCGAGCTTATAGTAATCAGCCCACGACGCTATTTTTCCCGCATACAGGGCATCGGTGTCCCAAGGATGGTATGACTCACTGGTAGAGCCCCAATAGCAGCATTCTCCGATGAAAGGGCCATCGGGGAAATTCTTCAGGATGTTGTCTATGTCGCTGTCGGCAAACCACTGACTTCCGACCGAGTCTTTCCTGTAAATATACCCCTGCCCTTCAATGGCGACAGCCTGCTCCACATCCAGTCCTATTTCGGAGCCGCAGTTTGTCGCAAGTATGACATTGTGAAACGCCTCTCCGTACAGACTTGTGATCCACTTGTACACATTCCCTTTATTTGAAGGGTTGAGGCAAGTAAGATGATGCCCTTCTCCCCACCATCCAAGGCCATAGCCATCTATGAAATCCACTTTTGTGGGATCATCGAATTCTTTTGCAAATGCCTTTATGAAATTCCCGAACTTTTCCTGAAACACGGGGTCATCAAGATATGGTGTCCAGTTGTTGTTCACCGAGTCGTCATCCCACAGCCTGTGTGCGGCGAAACCCTGTGCACCGGCTTCCCGGACGAAGTCGGGTGTGGCATTGTATATATTGTCTTGCCCGTCAACGTATATTCTGAAAGCCAGATGAAGGCCGCGGTCAAGAGCCCCCTGTATCAAAGCCTTGAAGTTTTCATCTTCCTCCCAGGCATAGTGACCTTCGGTCGGTTCCAACTCGGACCAGCGCGAGCGCCAGTAGAAGACCGACGCGTACTTGCGGGCTATGGCATCCATATTGGTCCAATAGTCTGACGCTTTGGCAACGTAGTCGTTTGCATCATCATACAGGGCCCACCCCATCATAGGGTTACGCACAAGTGACTTCAGTTCAGGCTCGAATGTGTATTTCACATTCGTGGAAGCGGTCTCTTCCGGTTCGGCCGTATTGACACACGAAACGGCTGAGCAGAAGGCAAGAGCGAATATCGTCAATACTTTACGCATACTAGAACCCGTCGTTTTGAACAAGGTTGGGGTTTTCATACAGCGCCTTCTGAGGAATAGCATAGAGGTTATGCTTATCCTCCGCCATAATTTTGCCCCTTGCCTGTGCGTTGGAAATAAGTTTACCATGACGGATGAGGTCCGGCCGGCGCATTCCTTCCCAGCAGAATTCCCAGCCTCGTTCATCAAGAATATGGTCGCGGAAAGCGTTCTTGTCGCTGATGTCATCAATCTCCGACTGATGGGCACTTCCTTCGTAATTGTCAAAAGCCCTGCGGCGGATCTGGTGGAGCAGCGCCTTCGCCTCATCGGTGGGGCCATCAAGTTCATTCAGGGCTTCCGCTCTTGCAAGAAGGACCTCAGCATAGCGGTCTATTACATAGTCGCTTGCATCCCATTGTCCGGTTGTGCTGGCATTCTCCTGGTACTTCATAGGGATAGCGCCGGGCTTGCCCGTGTATTCCGTTCTACGGTCAACTTCGTAGCTGCCGTTCCAGTAGTGGGTCATCAGAGCGTTCCTGCGCTTGTCATCAGACGCATAAGTGTCATAAAAATCCCAAGGAACCAGGAACCCGCCCCATTTTGTAAGAGCTATTCCGGACTTGGACTCATAGTCGGCGGGAAGCGCGTGTGCAAGGAAGCAGTTTCCAAGCCCGCCCGTAGGGAAGCAAGGTATGGGGAAGATGACTTCCTTGTTCTTCTGATTGTCTGGAGACCATATGGACATATAGTCTTCCATCAGCGTGTACTGATTGCTGTTTATGATTTCCAATGAGAGGGCGGCAACCTTCTCCCACCACTCCCGGGCTTTTTCAGGATGTCCCCTGTGATAGGTCTCCTGACCGGCCTCATGCATATAGAGTTTGATGAGATACATCTTGGCGATACCTTTCGTCATATGTCCCCACTCCGACTCAAGCAGTTCATTGGCCTCAGGCAGATTCTCTATGCATTCTTCCAATTCCGTTTGAACAAAATCCACATACCAGTCCACCGTGGGGCGTTCAGGGTAATAGTCAGACGCCTTTTCAGGATAAAGTGCTATGTCGGGGTCCGTGACAATCGGAACAGTTCCATAAAGATCGTAAAGGTCATATGCCCATATGGCCCTGAGGCAGCGGATTTCGGCTGTGTATTTACGTTTCTTGGGCGCACTGATGGAGACTCTCTTCAATTTTGCAAGCAGAGCTGTGGCCTTGGTGACCGCAGGCATCATTTCCGTGTAGAAGAGAGCCATGTCGCTTGTCTCTGCCTTCCACATATAATTAAGCTGAACGTCCCACACCCAGTTGCAATCACACTCGTCGGTGCAGCCAACCTCCATTGTAAGAAGGGAGCCCCATGCGCAATTGTACTGCTCCCAGCCGCTTCCTCTCAGCTCATGGTACAGGCCCGTTACAGCAGTCTTGACATCATCTTCAGTATTCAAAACATTGTCTGACGACAACTGATCGAAAGTTATTGGCTCAAGAGGGTAGCAGGCCATAACTGAAATGACGGAAAGAATAATGTAAAATATCTTTTTCATATGATTCGCTTTTTTAGAATGTGAGGTCTATTCCGGCCATGAAAGTATGCTGGTTGGGATAACCCGCCTTGAAGTCGGTTTCAGGGTCATTGCCGGTATATTCCGTAATCAGGAAAGGATTCTCCAGCTGGACATAGACTCTCGCCTTGGAGAAGATTCTTCCTGCGAACCTGTCGGGCACAGTGTAACCGAGCGTTATGTTCTTGCACCTGATGAACCATCCTTTTTCATAGAGATACGTTCCGGGCTGAGGATAAGCGCTGGTGAATCCGGAAGGAAGTTCGGCATCCATATTGGTGCTGGACCAACGGTTGCGAACATCATACATCATATTCTGTCCCGTAAGGATACGCCTGATTTCGGGAATGGAGTACTTGCTCCTGGTGGCATTGGAAACCATCCTGTCGAAAAGGCCGTAGAAAAATATATTCAAGTCGAAGCCTTTATATGAGAATGTGTTGTTGAGACCCATCGAGAAACCCGGGTCGGTTGTTCCATAAAGAACGATATCGGCCTCATCAATCTTTCCGTCTGGCCTTCCCAAATACTGGACCTTACCGTTTTCATCCATTACAAGATTGCCCATTCCGTCCCGTACATAGCCATTGACATCTTTGATTTTGAAAGAACCGGGTAAAAGTCCCGGCATACTTTCCGGCACTTCCTCGTCAGGCTGTAGAATACCATCGGCCAGATATCCGTAAAGCGAGCGGATGGGGTCGTCCGGTTTCTGCCAGGGGCTTAGATTGTTTTCAGGGTTGCGCTCCTTCCAACGGTCAACGTATCTGGTGAACGTCAAATCAGTATCCCAACGGAATTCCCCTGTAAAATTGCGGGTGTGGAGGGTTAGTTCGACTCCGGAACTTTGGGTACTTCCGATATTGGCAGCCACGGTGCTCACTTCCATAAATGACTTGAGCGTACGGTAGCCGAGAAGGTCTGCCACCTCCTTGGTGAAGTACTCTGCAACGACACTGATTCTCTGGTCGAGGAATCCGAGGTCGGCGCCAACGTTGAATTCAGTGGTGGTTTCCCATTTCAGATCGGGATTCGCCAGCTGTGATTTGCCCGTTCCGGTGCTGACCTTGTCTCCGAACACATACTGCCGCCATGCGGATGTGTAGTATTCGAATGCGTTGTTGCCGATATTGCTGTTTCCCGTCTGACCAAGACTGACGCGGAGTTTCATTTCTGAAATCCACTCTACATCCTTGAGAAAATCCTCATTCTTGACTTTCCAAGCGACAGCTCCCGACGGGAAGAATCCGTATTTGTTATTGGAGCCGAACTTGCTGGACCCGTCCACACGAGCCGTGAATGTGAACAGGTATTTGTCCAAAAGGTTGTAATTGACACGGCCGAAGTACGACTTGAGGACATTTATGGATTGGCCTGAGCCTACGGTCGGCCTGGCCCCCTCTCCCGTTGCCAGAGAGTTATAAAGGAAAAGATCCGTGAAAAAATTGGTATTGGCGGCGGAAAGGCTTTCATATTTGAAATCCTGATATGAATAACCGGCCAGGACATTCAGGACGTGGTTCCCATCGCCGAATTTCACGTTGTAATTAAGAGTACCCTCAAACAGTTTGTCAAGTTCGGAAGCATAAGACTTGCTTGCCTTTCCTCCTTCCTGAAGGCCATAAAGGGTAGTTTTGGGAAGATACGCATTACGCATTCCCGACTGCTCGTCAAGACCAAGATTGATTTTCGCCGAAAGCCCGGGTAGAATATCTGCCTTCAACCATGCATCAACCAGGAAACGGTTGGTGGTAGTATGGTCGTCTATCTCAAGCAGAGACACGGGGTTAGGCACGGCCGCCATAAGGGGGCTGATAGAATAGTTGCCCTTTGCATCTTTCACCGGGACGGTGGGGTCATAGGCAAGGGCAGCATTCAGCAGTCCGGAATTCTCGAAGTCTTCAGTTCCGAGAGGGATGTTGGATGATTTGATGTGGCTTTTCGTAGCCGTCACACCCCAGGAGAAGATGTTGTTGAGCTGATGTTCCAGATTCAACCTTCCCGAAAACCTGGTGAAATCGGAATTCTTGACGACACCATTCTGATCATAGTAGTTGAATGATGCCATGTACTTCAGTTTTGAAGAGCCTCCGGAAACCGAGATATTATGCTGGTTGATCATACCTTGCTGGGTAACAAGATCGTACCAGTCCGTCCCCTCTCCCGCGTTTGCAATCTGTGCCTCCGTATAGGGGATATTGGCCTTGGAAATCACGGTTGAAGGGTCGGTTTTTCCATAAGGATATATCTGATTGTCATACAGCCACTTCTCCTTAGCGAATGCATTGGCTTCGAGCATAAAATCAGTAGCATTCATAACCTCCGTCTTGCGGGCAATCTGCTGAATGCCGTAACTGGCGGAATAATTCACAACGGGGCGTCCCTCGTAGCCGTTCTTTGTGGTAATGATGACGACTCCGTTTGCAGCACGCGCACCGTAGATTGCGGTGGAAGACGCATCCTTCAAAATCTCAATCGATTGAATATCATTGGGGTTTATGGAGTTAAGAGGGTTGTGCGAGCCGAAATCAGTATATCGGTTATTGTTCCCGGGCTCAACGTTGGAGCCGTTTATCGGGAAGCCGTCTATAATATACAGCGGGTCATTGCCTGCGCCCGTGGATGCCGCACCACGGATGAGCAGCGATACTCCGCCGCCGGGCTGGGCACTGGTCTGAATCGCGGTAACACCCGCGGCACGTCCTGCAAGCATGGTTGACACGGAAATATTGGACGAGGCGAGGAGTTCGGATGATTTGACCGATGACACAGCACCTGTAAGGTCACTCTTCTTCACGCTGCCGTATCCTATGATGACGGACTCCTCCAACTCGTTCATGCTCTCCGCTACAGTGAAATCAACCCTTCCGCTCTTGACGGGGGTCTTCTCGATTTCATCATAACCGAGACAGCTGCAAATAAGAGTATTACCCTTGGCAATCGTTATGCTGAACTGCCCGTTCGCATCCGTTATGCATCCATCATTGGTGCCTTTGACTTTGATGACGGCGCCCTGGACAGTCAGCCCGGAATTATCCTTCACCACACCGGTGACATCAATCATAACCGTAGATACCGCCTGGGCTACCTCTTTTGGCAGAATGTTGACCATTTTGCCATCTATTCTGACAAGCACATCCTGGCCTGCGAAAATGGCTTTGAGAACATCTTCAATGCTGGAGTCCTTGAATTCAGCCGTTATCTTTCTGGAAAGATCCACATCTTTGGTCTGGAACATATACGACAGGCCCTGCTGCTCTTTAAGCATTTCCAAAGCCTGCTCAACGGTATTATTCCTGAGTTTGATGCTGATATTCTGCCCCAACGCCGTATTGCTGAAAGCAAAGGCAAGGGCAAGAATGATTGGTATCAGTCTTCGCATATTGTTTTGTAGTTAATAAACGTTCTTTCATAACAACGCAAAATACACTCTTCACACGTAATCGGATGAGGGTTTTTTAAGCCCTGGCCGGGCATCCCTTTACGTGCAGACATCCACTCAAGCGTATTATATTTTAGTAACCACAATTTCAGATGAGAAAATCCTCTTTTTTAGTCGTCTCTCTCCTTATCTGCACGCTTGCTGGCGCAGAGGAGAGGAATAGATGCCCGTATTCGGACATTGATTGGCAGGAATGCATCCAGATTAACACATCCAGCCATATGCATTGCACAAACATGAAAATGCTGAATGTATTCCTGAAACATAATTATGAATTGTTCGCCATCTCCAACTATTATCCGTCAGCGCCGACATATCCCGGAGCGGAAGCCATTGTTTCTCGCGGATTCCCGACATGGGACCATCCTGTTGCAATCAACGGCAAACTGGTGGAAGGTCATTTCGACTGGAATGAGGAGATAAGCAAATGGGAGAACGAACTGAGCCCCGTCCAGAGAGCGAAACTGCCTCTGAAGGCGAACACTGACAAGATGTTTCCCAAATGGCCGAAAAAAGTGCTTGAGATACCAAATGCCGAACACCACAATTTCCAATATGAGAACGGAGAGAATGTCAGCGGTCTGCATATGTGCTGCCCCGGTTCTCTTTTCATAAGCGGCACTTTTGATGCAAGGAATGAATTCGGCACTTTCTCGCACCTTGGGATTGACTTCGGCGCAGGTCTTTTCTGGAAAGAAGCCGTGGACCATATTTGTGACGGGCTCATGATCCCTGATGGTGGCGGTATAACCATCAACCATCCGAAGTGGTCCAAACTCGACAGGGAATTCCTTCTGGAAATGTTGGACTACGATTCCAGGATTCTTGGAATGGAAGTGCTCGAATATGGCGCCAACAGCGAGAATATCTGGGACTGGGTACTGTCAACAGGCAGGCAATGTTATGGATTCTTTGTCCCCGATTGGGGCGCCCTTATGGATATCGACGTGTTTGGAGTCAATGTCCTCGTTGTTCCGGAAAGGACGGCAGAGGCCTGCCTGAGGGCCTATAGGAAAGGGAATTCCTATGGAGCGACCAGGGGTTATGGAGAACTGAAATTTACTTCGATATCGTTCAAGGACAACGTCCTTCACGCATCAACGGACAAACCGGCCAAATTTCAGGTCAAAAGCGCTAACGGAGTTGTGGCCGAGTTCGAAGGAACAGAATTCGATTATACGCCTACAGGGGAAGGGTTCAGCTGCGGGCCGCTCACAGACATCTTTCTTCGAATAGTTGCCACGGCCGCTGACGGCTGCGGGGAAGTTCTATATTCCCAGCCTTTCATGCTGACGAACAACTGACAAAAAAAATCCGGCGGGAAATGATTCCTGCCGGATTTTGTTTTGTTGGAAGAGGGAATTACTTCTTGATCTTCTCGAAGGTGAATGTGTGCTCGTCGTCGAAGTCGAGACCGGTGAGGTCTGTCTCGTTCCAAACGCCGTAGTACTTGGTCTCCTTGGTGATGCATCCGTTGGCATCATACTCGTACTCGTAAACAGCGGTCTTGGGAGCGGGTTCGTCACCGAAGTCCCACCAGCGGCAGCTCTCGAGAACATTAACGGAAGTGTTGCCCATAAAGCCGGCTTCCCACATCCAGCGCTTCATATCAGCATCCTCATCCCAATGTGTCTGAACGCCACCGAGGTTCTTCTTGTCAAGATAGCTAGCCTTCTTCTGACGCCAGAAGTTGTTGGCGGCATCCCAACGGCCCCAAGCCATGATGTTGCCATCCTCGATTGTCTGGTTGGTGCGCTCAACACCGTCCTTAACGACCTTTACAAGGTAACCGTTCTTGTCGAATGTGTTAGCCCAGGTGTGCTCTGTGGTCTTGATTTCGATAGCATGGCCGGCAGCGTCAAGAGTAGCGGTGTACTCTGTGGTCTTGTCGCCCTTGTAGTTGTTGATGATGGTGAGCTTGGTGCCATTGTAAGTGAACTCACGGGACTCCTCCTCGTTTCCGTAGTAGATAACGCGGCCCTGAGCGTCATACTTGAACTCATTGCCGTCGAGAGATGTGATGCGATACTCCTTTACGAAGGTCTCGTCACCGCCTTTTCCACCGTTCTCTTCGCCGCCCTTATTGCAAGATGCGAAGGAAACCAATGTTGCAGCCATAGCTGCGAATGCAAAAATCTTTTTCATTTTTTAAAGAATTTGTGGTTAATAAAAAGTGTTGTTTGTTAGTAAGTTATATACTGTTTGATTTTTTCTATACAACGCAGTCTGTCTGATGCGATGTTATCCGAAGCATCGACAACCCTGTACTCGAAGCTTGCTCCGCTGCGCTTGCACGAGCAGTATAGCGCGCCCATCGAAGCGTATGAATCGTCATCATCGGTACAGCTGAAGTAATAGCGCTCGCCTTCCGCCGTCGAAAGACGCCCGCCAAGATCGGCTGATATGAACGATATGATGGCAAAATCCGCCTTTGCATCCATCACATCAGCTCCGGTCTTCCCGAAGGCAACGGCTATCTTCTTTCCCTGCCTTATCGATGCGTAGGAATCTTCCCATTCGGAGAGACTTTTCTTTGACAAATCGCAAGGCAGATAAATGAAGTTGAACGTCGTATTGGGGGAATAAAGGGTTGCCATAGCATCGGCAATCTCGGCATCCGGCAGGCCGTAGTGGAAGAAATAGACTCCGACGGCATCGGCCTGCGCATTGAAATTCACCGACTTCATCGTTCCATCTTCCGCGGGTAGGACATCCTGTCTAGAAGCCTCCTTGATAGCAGGCCACTGCGAAGCTCCGTTCATATAATGGTCGAAAAGAGGAAGCACTTCAAGCAGCGCATCGTTCCATACAGATGAAGAGTGCCCGCCGTTCACAACACGGTACTCGTGAGCAAAATTCCTGTCACGAAGAAGGGTGTGAAGGGAGTCATTGGCAATGAGAAGCTGCTCTTCGTCATCACCGCAGATGAAGAACCATTTCACCTTCTCGAGCTCAGAACGGTTCGCATCTATGAACTGATAATACGGGCAATGCTCCTTATAGTAATCGGTGAGCCTCTCTTCGCCCGCCTTGCCTACTCCACCGAATATCTTGCCCCACTGGCCGTCCCAGCCGCTCTGGCTTTCGGTCATATACTGGGCGTCGGTGCGGAACGACATGCTCAAAGGAGCGCTGCAGCAGAACACATCGGGATTCTTCTCGGCAAGGACCATAGCCCCGAAGCCACCCATCGAATATCCCGTAAGGGCACGGTGTCCTGCATCGGGAATGGTACGGAAGCACTTGTCGACATAAGGGACAAACTCCTTTATGAACATATCCATATACTTGTAACTGCCGTTATAGTAGTTGCTGTAATATGAACTGAAGCCCGAGGGGAACACGTAAATCATATCACTCAGGCCGGAATTCTCGAGGCTCTGGATTCTGGTGTTCGCGTGCAGATAGTTTCCGTTCCAGGAATTATTGTTATCGCCCAGGCCGTGAAGCATATATACCACAGAATAGTGCCTGTCCTTTTCCTTCACATAGCTCGCGGGCAGATAAACCGAGAACTTGACATCGGTGCCGAGGATATCGCTGTGCATAACCATATCCTTGGTATAACGTTCGAACGTGCCGTCGGTAGGAGGCAGTTCGCGGGGTTTGGTACAACCGCAGGCTCCGGCCACAATGGCCGCAGCGACAAACAGAACCAATTTATTCAGCTTCATCATAAATCACCATTTCCTGTGCATTGATCACGTAATCGGGATGCGGGTTGAGGAGCACGAACTTCAGGGTGTGCTCGCCGCTGCCTATGCAATAGGTGCTGAACACCTCGTATTTGCGTTTGATATAATCGAAAGGCATCTCGAATTCCTCTACGAGGCTGCCATCTATCCAGGCCTGTAGGCGCGCACGGTAATCGGACTCGTCGTGACCGGTCTTGACCACACTGCCTTCGACAACTATAGAATTGCCGTTGAAGCTAAGCGTGAGTTCGTCCGAGAAGCGCTTCTTCAGAACGACTTTCGCAACGGGTACCAGACCTTCGAAAGACTGCTCGTAGCGCACGGCGTGCGGCTCCTTCACGGGGCAGATGAACTGCTCGCCATCGACACGGCCGCCTTCCGCCTCAAGAACCTGACCGATAAGGTCCACGTTGATGTCGCAGAGGCTGTTGAGGCTGATTGAGGTGTAAGGGAAGGGCATTGAGGCTATCTTCTCCACTCCGCCTTTCCATTCGGCAGGAATGGCATCGTAGCCGTACATCACGCCCAGAATACCGGCAGCCGAGGCCGGATTGCAGTCGGAATCGTCTCCGCAACGGGTGGAGATGTCCATCGTACGGCCGAAATCGCCTTCGCCGTAAAGCAGACCCATAACAACGTGCGCGGCATTGATGGTGGCGTCGATATTGAAACAGTTCCATACGCCTTCGGGGCAGCCGACGTCCAGGTTGTGCCTTTTCTGAATTTCGAACCAGCACTGATGCCAGTCGTTAGGGTATTTCTTATGAAAGCGGATCACATCCGCGATGCAGTCGTGGAATTTCGTGCCTTCGGGGATGGTCTTCAGGGCCTCCGACACAACCGTGGGGATATCGTCACATACGAAAGCAAGCGAATACATAGCGGCCGTGAAAACTCCACCGTACCAACCGTCGCCATAGTTCATTATGTGACCGATGCGGTCGGCGATGACGCTGGCGGCGTCAGGAAGGCCGGGAGTGATCATTCCTATGAAATCGGCTTCGATCTGGAAATCGATATCATCGGCGTGGGGATTCTTCATCCAATGGCCCGACATAGGGGGCATAATACCGTTAAGGATATTGTACCTCGCGGCCTGGTTGGCGTGCCACAACTTATAGTCGGCATTGGCGAACGACTGAGCGAAGAGCTCCACAGGAGCGTTCACGCCGTTTTCAGCCATCACTTCAAGGAAGGTGAGGTCCATATAGACATCGTCATACAGACCGGGATCCTCGATGAATGTGTCGTAGATATAGTCGTCGTACCAGGGGATGGGAATTTCATCGTTGATGATCGAACCCTTGTACTTGAACTCAGTGGGACCGCCATAGGTGCAACCAATGGTCTGTCCGAACCAGCCACCGCGAATCTTGTCTTCGATGGTTGCGCGGTCAAGGCTTACCGTGGTGCCGTACGGAACGGCAGCACGCTGGCAGGATGCGAACAGCGACAAGGCGCAGGCCAGAACAGGTATGATAGTTTTCTTCATTTACTTGATGACAGGATTTTCGGAGTAATACTGAATCGCGTTTATGCGGAGGAGATACTCTTCCGGCTTCGGGTTGCGCCAGATCATCCTTACGATATGGTGTCCTTCGGGCATGCAGTACTTCCAGGCGGGCTCGAGCTTGCGCGAGGTTCCGCGCATAGGGAGAATCGAAACCTGGTCGAGAGCGCCGTCTATCCACACCTCGACTTCGGCTACATAGTCGTCGTTCTGCTCCGCAAGGGCGAAGACTTCCGAGCCAACGTGCTTTTTGGAAACGCGGTCGGCATAATTGGCGCTTATTCCGCGCAGGCAAACGAGGTTGCCCCAGATGACGAAGCCGTTGCCGTCGAAATCGAACTCGTAGTCCTCGGACATCCAGGCATCCTTCTGGTCGCGCATAACGGGGTAGGTATTCGTGAAGTTCTGCTCGAGAGGCAGCACCTCCGCCTTGCGCTGAGGGATGGTCACGTTTGTCTCATCCACCTTGCCTCCGGCACGCTCGATGAACTGCAGGGCCTGATCGAACGAGTAGTGGGAACCCTTGTCGAGCGACACATCCGTTCCTTCAAAGTCGAGGTACCATATTTCTTCGAGGGGCTCACGCCACCGGGCCGGGATGCCGGAAAGGCCCCTCGCCACGCCGAGCACGCCGCCAACGGTAGCCGGGTTGCAGTCGGAATCCTGACCGCAGCGGGTTGCTATCTCGATTGACTTGCCGAAATCGCCCTCGCCGTAAAGGAGACCTATGGCCACATAGGCGGAATTGATCTTCGCGTCGATGTCGAAGCTGAGGAACACGCCTTTGGGGCAACCGGTGTCAGCTCCCCATTTCTTGAGAATCTCGAACCAGGTGCGTTTCCAGTCCTTAGGATACTTGCGATGAAGTACGCGCACATCGTTGACGCACTGCCAGAACGTGCTCTCTTCGGGGATGGGTTCGAGAGCCATATCGAGTATCTTCGCAGGGTCGTCGCAAACGAATGCGGCACTGTACAGACCTGCTACGAAGGCGCCTCCGTAGAAGCCGTCGCCGCTGTTCATTATATGGCCGACACGGCTGGAGATTTCCATAGCCTCAGGCATCAGGCCGGGAGCCATCAGACCCACGAAGTCGGCCTCAATCTGGAAGTCGAGGTCATCGGCGTGCGGATTGTTCATCCAATACCCCGACATAGGGGGCATCACGCCCTGCCTTACATTGTAGCGGCCGGCCTGGTTGGCGTGTGCGAGATGGTAGTCGGCATAGGCGAAACGCATTGCGAGCGAATCCGCAGTGGCATCGATGCCCATCTGCTGGAAGGCCTCGGCAAAAGTGAGGTCATTATATACGTCGTCGAAAAGACCGGGCTTCTTGTCCCACCAGTAGCGGACTATCCCATCGCGCCATTCTATGGGCTGCGAGTCGGGGATGATGGTTCCCTGATGTTTGAACTCGGTGGGGGCGCCATAGACCACGCCTATGGTCTGGCCGGCCCAGCCGCCCTTGATCTTGTCCATAAGGGCGTCGCGGCCAAGTGTCACCTCCGAAGGAGCCTTGCAGCAGGACGCAAGGCAAAGCAGGGGCAAAAATGCTATGAAAAGTCTTTTCATCGGGCGCTGTAAACTTCTATTTCAGAAACGGAAATGAACGATGAAACGTTCTTGGTGTATTTGTTCCAGTGAACCAGGACGGCATCGTCGCCGATAACCCTGATTGCAGTCGTTGTGACTGGCTCTGCGAAGCGGAAAAGGAACTCGCTGCTGTGCGGCTGGATGAAGACGGCATCGCTTTCCGGGCGTGCGGGGCTGATGGTTGCAGGGACTTCCACCCAGTTGCCATCAGCATCGAGAGCCTCAACCCTCATAGTCGAATACCAGCCTCCGAACTCCTCCAGGCAACCGAAGTGGAACGAAAGCATATCCACCGTCACGGGTTCCGCCCAGCGGTAGCCGAAGTAATCTTCCTTAGGGCCGATGTATTTGTCGGCAAGCGAGTAGAAAGAAGCTCCGGGGCCGTCGTAAACGCCATCACAGATGACATCCACGTTCGGTGCATAGAACGAGTGGGCAACGGTTGTCCAGCACGAATCGAGCACTTCGAAATTAGTCTCCTTCACGAGAGAAAGGATCTCCGCATTCTCCGGGGCGATATTGCGGCCGCGAACGACGAGGTCGAACTCCTTGTCTATCGACTTGACACCGTCGCTCAGGCGAAGGGTAATCTTATAATCACCAGTCTTGAGAGCCTTTCCGTAAAGGCGGCCGTCCTTGAAGCTGAGGCCTTCGGGAAGAGTTCCACCCACGAGGCTCCACTGATAGCAGCGGTTCGTGACGCAGGCAAAGTCGTAATCGGTCTCCTCACCTACAACGATGCGCGGATTGGGGCCTACGCAGAATTCGAGAGGAGCGTGGAACGCAGCCTTGGGATTGATACGATACCAGGTCTGTCCGTCACGCTCGAAGCTTTCGCCGCCGTTCTTGACGATGATCTTTTCGGCCAGAACTACCGTACGCTCTATGATATCCTCGATTGAAGCGTCGGGCATATCGTAGCGCGTAACGTTGATGTAGCGGTCGTTGAACGGTTTGGTCCAGTGTTCGAACGGCATCGAACGGTCAGTAGGTACAGCGGAAGCACCATTCACGACACCGAGCAGTCCGCAGATTGTAGCGGTCTGATTGTCGGCATCGAAACCGAGTGCGCAGCCTATGAGAAGTGTCTTGTCAATGTCGCCATTTCCGTAGAGGAGAGCCAGAATACCCATCGCGCCGTTAAGGTCGGCGTTCCAGATGGTCTTTGTGGCATCGGCCTCGTTCACGTAGTACTTGTCGGCGATATACTGCCTTGCAGCATGCCAGTCATCGGGATAGCGTTTGTAGAGCGAAAGGCACTCGTCGATAATGGTGCGGAACCTGTCGCCCTTGGGGAGATACTTCTTCGAGTGCTCGACAAGAGTCTTTATGTCCTTCTCGAAGAAGGCTTCAGAATACATTGCACCGTAAACCACGGTAGGCGAAGTGGCCCAGGAGTCGCTCGTGATGCGGGCGGCCCACTCCGAAATGCCGGCAGCGTATGCGGGCATACCGGGAGCGGTGTAGCTCCATATCTCATTGATGAGCTGCGGGTCAATCTGGAACCAGTGCGGGTTATAGCGCATATCGCCGGTGAAAGGAGGCGTGAGACCATAGTGCATCAGGCCGAGAGTCGCCCTGTTGGCAAGCCACACGCGGTCGCGGATATGATACATCCAGCCTTCGCGTATCTGAGCATAGGTGGGATCGACGCCGTATTTCTCCATCATCAGGAGATAGAGATACTCCACGTCGGTGTCATCATCGGAGAAGGCGCCAT
Organism: Candidatus Cryptobacteroides aphodequi; assembly: GCA_018065265.1. GTDB lineage: Bacteria > Bacteroidota > Bacteroidia > Bacteroidales > UBA932 > Cryptobacteroides > Cryptobacteroides aphodequi. The sequence continues at coordinate 24,243 of JAGHTP010000010.1, forward strand.
CGACCGCGCTCATCTTGCGCATTGCCTTGTTGAAGACGAAGGGCGGCTCGCCGGCTGCTTCGATGAACTTGTTCTCATATTCGAGGCCGTAGATATTGCCGACCATCTGGCCAAGCCAGGCGCCGGCTATCTTGTCCTTGAGTTCTTCGCGGGAAATCTCCATCGCGCCCTCGGAGCACGAAGCAAGGAGGGCAAGCGATGCGATTATTGCGGTTACGGGTATTCTGAATTTCATTATCTGTTAATATCCGGGGTTCTGTGTAAGATTGGGGTTGTCACCCATACGCTCGTCGGGGATGGGGAACAGTTCGATGTGAGCATCTCCTGCTTCCTTGCACCACCAGGCGTCGGTATATTTGCCGAAGCGGATGAGGTCCTGCCTTGACCAGCCTTCGAGAGCAAGCTCGTGCTGACGCTCGAGAAGGAGGTTGTCAAGAGTAAGGTCTGCAGCCGACATAGGCGCAAGGCCTGCGCGCTCCCTGATTGCCTTGAATTCGGCAACGGCTGCGGCTTCGCCGGCTTTGTCCTGACGTACGAGAGCCTCGACATACATAAGCACGACGTCGGAGTACCTCATAAGATAGAAGTCATTCTCCATACATACTTTGTACGACTTGAGAGTGCCGTCACTCTGATAAGGCCACTTGACAATGCGGGCACCATCCATACGGGCGATTCCCTTCGCATATTTTTCCTCTTCGATGGGCGAACCTGTAAGGATGTAGTCCTGATATGTGGTTTCGCCATCCTTGATGATTCTGAGCTGGTACTTCTGGCCCGAGTAGTCGTAAACCTGTCCGTAGAGCCAGGTAGCATCCTTGCGGAGGTCTCCGCTCTCGTAGGAGTCGAAGAAGTCGGGCTGGCAGATCATCGAGCCGTTCCAGGTCTCACCAATCTGGAAAGCTGTCTGGAGGTCATCGTTGAAGGTCATCACGAAGATGTAGAAGCCCTGGGGAGTGTAAACGCTGCTGTAGGGAATGGCGAAGATGGCCTCGGGGCCGTTCTCGTTCTGAATGGCGAAGTTCTGGGCATAGCTCGGAGCGAGCGAATACTGACCGCTGTCCATTATTTCCTTGCAGACTGCAGCGGCTTCGCTGTAACGGGCCGTGCCTGTCCATTTCTCGGAATTCAAGTAGATCTTGGCGAGAATGAAGTTGGCCATACCCTTGGTCACGCGGCCGTAGGTCGAAGCGTTGACGGTCTCATCAAGAAGGGCGATATTATCCTTCACTTCCTTTTCGAGGAAAGCGAGCATAAAGGCACGGTCCTTCTGCTCGGGGTAGCCAGTCTGCTTCTTGTCGACAGCATAGGGTACATTGCCGAAGCAATCGACAGCAAGCAGATAGTAGAAAGCCCTGAGGACCTTGATTTCAGCCACGCTCTTACGGGAAGCATCGGTCGGATTGCTTATGTTCTCAAGTTCGTAGATGGCATCGTTGCAGGCGGAGATACCGTCGAAGCAGTAGTCCCAGCCGCAGCGGATGAGCTTGTTCGAAGTGGGGAAATCGTGGCGCTGAAGTTCGCCGTAGCGGGGCTCTCCCCAGCTTCCGTTATAGGATACGGGTATCGCGACCTCATTGCTGACCTGCATTATAAGTGTGAGCATACTCTGCTCGGCACCCCAACTCTGCAGGGCGGTGTAGGGACGTGAAGTGTAGAGGGCCAGAAGGTTGTCGTCCGAAAGGAAAACGTCCTTGGGCACCTGGCTGAAGATCTCTTCGTCCAGATTCGTGCAGGAAGCGGCAAGTGCGGCCGCTGCGAATATGATTGCTATAGACTTTTTCATTTTTCCGGGCATTAGAATTTAAGACTTACACCTGCTGTGAACACCCTTGCACGGGGATAATAGCTCAGGTTTTCGATACCGGGAGTAAGACCGGTAAGGCTGACCTCGGGATCGACACCCTTGTATCCGGTGAGGACAAGAAGGTTCTGTCCGGTTGCGAATACAGCAAGTTTCTTGACGAGCGAGCCTTCCTTCACGGGAATGTTATATGTTACAGAGAGGTTGTCCCACTTGAAATAGCTCGCATCCTCAAGATAGCGCGAGCAGTAGATAGGATTGCCGGTGTAATCGGTATTGTCGAGCCAGGTGGCGAGGATGTTCTTCTGACCGAAGTCCGAAATTCCCTCATATACGGCCCTCATCTGATTAAAGACCTTGCCACCAATCGATGCGCGCATAGTCGAGCTGACAGAGAAATTGCCGAACGAAACAGAATTGCTCCAACCGAGGGTCACAGCAGGATAAGCGCTGCCAAGGTTGACCCAGTCGGACTCCTTGGTCTGTTTGACCTTGATGGAACCTGACGAGCGGATGCTGTCGAACTCGGGTCCGTAGAAAGTACCGATGCTCTCGCCCTCGATAAGCCTCTGGCAATATACTCCGAGAGGAGTGTTGAGCCAGCCTATGCGGTACTCCTGGCCTGCAAACTCGTCATTGGTGAAGGAGATGAGCTTGTTGGAGTTGTGGGCGGCGGTAAGTGTCGATACCCAGGTCACTTCCTTGGTTTTGACAGGAGTTCCGCTCAATGTCAGTTCGATACCGCTGTTGCTGATCTTGCCGACATTGGTGAAGAATGTTCCGTAATCGTAAGGAGGAACGGGAACGGTATAGTTATAGAGCAGGTTGGAGGTCAACCTGTAGTAATAGTCGATTGTACCGGAGAGGCGTCCCTCGAGCATTTCAAAATCGACACCCACGTTGAACTCGGATTTCTTCTCCCAGGCGAGGTCGGGGTTGGCATTGCTTGCAGGGGCGTAAGCAGTACTCCATTTTCCGTCATAGTAGAAGTTACCGCTGGTCTTTACGAGGAAGAGCGACTTGTAGTTCGAGAAATCCTGGTTTCCTGTAACACCATAACCGGCGCGGAGCTTGAGTTCGTCAAGCCATTCGACATCCTCGAGGAAATCTTCCTGGGTAAGACGCCAGCCGAGGCTGATTGCAGGGAACCATCCCCACTTGTTGTTCTGCCCGAAGCGGCTCGAGCCGTCACGACGGAGCGAAACCGAAGCCATATACTTGTCGGCATAATTGTACATCACGCGGCCGAAGAAGGCGATGTACTTGCTCTGCGAACGTTCCGAATCCATATCGGCATTACCGGTGAGGAGGGCCTTTCCTCCTCCGATATTGTTGACCTTGAAGAAGTCGGTATCGAAATCGTAGTTGTTGATATATGAGGAGAAGTACTGCTCCTTCTCATAGGTATAACCGAGAATTCCCTGAAGGGAGTGCTGACCGAACTTGTTCGAATACTGCAGGGTGCTCTCGTACTGGAGGTCTTTGTAATAGCTGTTCTCGATGCTGGCCTCACCCTTCTTACCTGTATTGCCGGGATAGAAGCGTGTGAGGTAGTCGGTGCTTCCGAAATTCTGGTTGCGGGCGCTCACGAAGTTGTCCCACTTGAGGCCCTTGACGGGCTTGATATTGAGTGTGGCGCGGCCGTTGACCGTGATGTCATTGACCTCGGCCTTGCTCTCACGCTCATTCTGCATTGCCACGGGATTGTAATAATCCATCGCGCTTACGGTGAAGTAGCCGCCGTTCAACTCATCGGTCGGGTCATAGACGGGCTCCGTAGGGTTGTGAAGGAAAGCCTGACGGAAAATACCGGTGCGGGAGCCCTGGTAGTCGCGCTTTCCGTAAGTGAGATTGTAGTCGAGGGTCAGCCATCCGTCGAGAGCCTCCTGATGGATGTTGCTCTTGAGGAGGTAACGGTTGTGGTCGTTATTCTTGAGAAGACCCTGGTTCTGCTGAACATTGAAAGATGTGCGGTGAGAGAAGGACTCGGAACCGCCGGAAACCGACAGCGTGTGTCTGTGGCTGAATGGAGTGCGTGTCACCTCGTCAAACCAGTCGGTATCAGCTCCGTAAAGAGCGTAGCTGGCCGAAGGTTTGTAGTTGTTGATGGCATATTCGAACTCCTTGGCTGTCATAGGAACGGCACGCGAAAGAACGGTCTGGGTAGAAACCGATCCGTCATATTCGACCGATGTCCTGCCCGCCTTGGCGCGCTTTGTAGTGATGATGATCACACCGTTGGTACCGCGTGTACCGTAGATTGCGGCGGCGGAACCATCCTTGAGCACGTCCATACTCTCGACTTCCTGGAAATCGACAGTAGAAAGATCGGCTCCGCTCACACCGTCAACGATGATGAGGGGACCCTGGCCCGCAGAAAGCGTGTTCGTACCACGGAGGAGGATTTCCATCGATCCGTTAGGGTCGGCACCGTTGGGATTCGTGATTGAAAGACCGGCGACCTTGCCCTGGAGCATTCCGGCAGCATCGTTGAAAGCGCCCTTGTCGAAGTCGTCACTCCTGAGGCTCGATACCGAACCGGTGATTTCCTTCTTTGTGGTGGTACCGTAACCGATGACTACGGTTGCGTCAAGCACATTGGCTTCCGAAACGGGGAGTATGATATCGTAGTTGCTCTGTGCTCCTACGGTAAAAGTAACGTCATCATAGCCGAAGAACGACACGGTAACGCTCTCACCCTCCTTGACGTCGAGCGAGAACTTGCCATCTATGTCGGCAATGGCATATTTGCCCGATGCGCTCAGCGCGGTTGCGCTCACGAGCACCTCGGAATCACTTCCGGTGACCGTACCGGTGATTTTGCGGGTCTGTGCAGCCGCGCCCGCCGCAAGGCAGAGCGTCAGGGCCGACAAGGCCAGCAATGCGAACAGTTTCTTCATATTATTAGTTTCCAGCTGCGATTATTGTTGCAAGTCCTGCTACGAAGAGCACGAACATAAGGCCGAGAAGGACATTGACACCCTTCTTTGCGCCCTTGAACTCCTTCCAGATGAACACGCCCCAGATAGCGGCTACCAGCGGAGCGCCCTGGCCGAGTGCGTATGAAACGGCTGCACCTGCAGTACCTGCGGATACATAGTTGAGACCGGTACCGAGGCACCAGATAGCACCACCGAGCATACCTACGAGGTGGGTCTTGCAGTCGCCCTTGAAATAGTCGGCGAAGTTGACGCCGGGCTGCGAAGGATCGTTGAGTGCGAAGATTCCGTTGAAGAGGAAGTTGCAGGCGAACACACCGAGCGAGAAGATCACGAGTCCGCTATAGGGAGTGAGCATACCAGCGGTAGGGGCTGCGAAATTGTTGATATCCACCCCATTGTAAACAAGAGCGGAGAAGAACGACATAATCAGACCGGCAAGGACTGCATAGACGAGACCCTGACGGTTCTGTCTGGGATCGCGCTCAGAGCTGTCAACCTTTCCGGAAGCAACGCCGTTACAAATGATTGCGGCAACAACGAGAGCCACACCTATGAGCAGAAGAACCACATTGGTCTTTTCATTGGGGTGGAAGATAAGGTTGTTGATAACGCCCACAACGAGTGCAAGTCCTACTCCGAGAGGGAAGGCCACTGACATTCCGGCCTTTGCGGTCGAAGCGGACAGAAGGATATTTGAAATCGCGAACACAACGGCACCGGCAAGAACCCAGGCGATGCTCGTGAAGTTAGCCTGTGCAAGGTTGGCAATGAAAGGAACGCCTTCTTTGCCGAAGGAACCGAGAGTGAAGGCCATTATGAGAGAGAAGAGAACCATACCGATGACATAGTCCCAGTAGAAGAGTTCATACCTCCAGCTCTTGGCGGCGAGTTTCTGGGTGTTACCCCAGGAACCCCAACACAACATAGTGATAATGCAGAGAATTACTGCGAGAAATTGGCTGTTAGCGATAAACATAGTATTACGGTTTTAATTATTTGATATCTGACCTGTAGGGAATTGAATCCTGAGCGCCCATCTTCTGGACGGTAAGCGCCGAAGCCTTCGTGGCGAAGCGGGCCGCATCGACGAGGCCGAGGCCTTCGCTCAATGCAACGCAGAGCGCACCGCAGAAAGTGTCTCCTGCAGCTGTGGCATCGACAGCCTTCACCTTGAGTGCGGGAACCTCGGTGGCAACTCCGCCCTCATAGACGAGCGATCCCTTCGAGCCGAGCGTGATGACAAAGTCGCGCACGCCGTAGCCGCGCAGCTTGTCGGCCGCCTCGAGCAGCGAAGCCCTGTCGGTAACCTCGAGCCCGCTCATAAGCGAGGTCTCGGTCTGGTTAGGAGTCATAAGCGAAACGTAGCGGAAGAGTTCCTCGGGCAGCGGGCAGGCGGGAGCGGGATTGAGAATCACGCAAACGCCGGCCTCGTGGGCGATCTTCGCCGCGCGCAGCACGGCAGGCACGGGAATCTCGAGCTGGAGGATGAGGAACGAAGCCTCCTTGATGACATCAGCAAGAGCGTCGATATCTTCGGGGGTGATGTCTCCGTTGGCACCGGGAGCCACAGCGATGCAGTTCTCTCCGTGCGCATCGACCATAATCAGCGCCGTACCCGAAGCCTTGTCTGAGCGGAGAATGTGCGAAGTATCCATTCCCTCCTTCTCATAGCCCTTGACAGCATTGTCGCCGAAAATGTCGTTACCCACCTTGCAGATGAACGTAACATCTCCGCCGAGCCTCTGTGCAGCTACGGCCTGGTTGGCACCCTTTCCTCCGGGGCCCATACAGAAGATGCCTCCAAGAATGGTTTCACCCGGTTTGGGGAGCCACTCGCTCTTGATTGTCATATCGGTATTGCTGCTACCGATGACAAGAATTTTCTTTTTCGTATCCATTGATTTCTAAGTTATTATTTCGTTTTAGCCCCGAAAGATAACCTATAAATCAAAATAATATGGCGGCCGGACTCATATCCGGTCGCCATAAAAAAACATTTTTGCGCAAAAACGCGTAACTATTTGCGCAATGCCACCGACTTCCCTTCAATAAGATTGGGCGAAAGTCGAATTCTGGTTGCTGACATTCTCTTTTTTTCCATCTTTTCAAAGAGGATTTTAACAGCGAGAGAGCATATGTCCACATAGGGCTGATCCATACGTACGAGAGAAGGCTCCATAAAATCCATATAGAAATAGTTGTCGAAACTGATTATGGATATATCCTCCGGCACTCTCAAATCCGCCTCCCTGATGGCCTTCAGGCTCCCGAGCATAATCATTCCGGCAAGAGCGAAAAGAGCTGTAGGATGGCCTGGACCCTGGAGGAGAAGTTTTGTGGCAAGATAACCGCCACGGATGGTGAAGTCGTCTCCCGACACGTTGATGTATTCTTCCAGCCCAGCGTCACACATAGCCTTTTTATAGCCGGCCACCCTTTCCTGATTGGGCATTGACGAAGGAACGCCGGCGATACAAGCTATATTCTTATGGCCGTTCTTTATCAGATAGTTGACCGCCTTTACTGCCCCGCTGAAGTTGTCTGTCGTGACATAGCTCAAAGTAGTATCTTCATAAAAACGGTCAATGAGAACCACAGGGACAAGTGTGGCATCTATCTGTTCCAGCCACATAGGGTCATCCCCACAGGGCGCGATTATCATCCCGTCGACCTTCTTTTCCAACAGAGTGGAAACGGCCTTGAAAAGAACCTTTTCGTCCTCCATCGAGTCGAATACGATAACACTGTAGCCGAGTTTGCCCGCCTCGGTTATGACGACCGAAGCCATTTCGGCGAAATACTGGTTTTTAAGCGACGGTATGACAAGACCTATCAGGTTGACCTTGTCGGTTTTAATGTTCGCCTCTATATGAAGCGGCTTATAGGAGAGTTCGCGAGCCGCAGCACGCACCTTTACAGCCGTTTCCTTGCTGATTCTGTATTTTTCAGCCTTTCCGCTTAAAACGCGAGAAGCAGTCCCTATGGACACGCCGGCGGACTCTGCGATTTTTGACAGTGTAACCTTCTCCATCGCACAAAATTATTGCTTTATTTGCGCAAATACAAGCGCTGATTATCTGCGGTTTGAAGCCCAGAGCATCACTGCGGCCGGAGACATTTCCTTCAGAAGACAGGCTTTCATAAAATCCATATAGGGGGCAACGTGCTCGTAAAACAGTTTGAGGCCGTCACACAAGGCGTTAAGGCCCCTTTCTCCTGACGGACTGGCGCTGAACCTGTGTTTGGGGCACTCTCCGTGGCAGGCTTTAAACCACTTGCATTTCAAACATACAGAAGGCAGGGCATTGCGCTTGTTTATGCCGAATGCAGTCTGCGTCGGCGAATCCATCAGTTCGGCCAGACTGTCGGTGGCAATGTTTCCAAGCCTGTATTCGGGATATACGAAATGGTCGCAACAGTACACATCCCCGTTATGTTCGATGATACTGTTCCCTCCGCAGATTTCCGCATAGGCGCAGGTTCCGCTCTGGGCGCCGACCCAACCGGCAAGTGTGGAATCGAACAGATTGACAAAATATCGACCGACATCGTGGCGCACCCAGTAGTCGAAAATATCTATCATAAAACGGCCGTATCCTATTGCGGAAACCGACCAGGGCGCCTTTCTCGCCCCTTCGGTGTCCGGTGCGACGATATACTGCCGCGCTCCCCTGTCAACTACGTGCTCGACAACAGGCATAAACTGCATATAATGGCTGCCAAGAGACTTCAAGAAATCATAAACCTCAAGACCGTGGCCTTCACTCGACTTGTTTATTGTTGTCATTGTATTGTACTCCACTCCCGCCTTGTTCAACTCATCAAGGCCACGCAGGACACGGTCCAGAGTGGGATTTCCGCTCTTGTCGCGACGGTATCGGTTATGGATTGCAGAAGGGCCGTCGATTGATATTCCCACCAGGAAGCCGTTATCTCTGAAAAAGGACGCCCATTCCGCATTCAGAAGCGTACCGTTGGTCTGAATCGTATTCAGGATTGTCTTTCCGGCGCCGTATTTCTTTTCGAATTCAAGGGCCTTTTTATAAAAGTCAATCCCCATTACCAGGGGCTCGCCTCCGTGCCAGTTGAAACATACCCGGTCAACCTCATTGGCCTCAATATATTTCCGGACGCAGGTTTCAAGCATTTCAAGGCTCATTCGCGGCTCTTTCCCTCCGTAAATGTCGGCCTTGTCGAGATAATAGCAATAATGGCAGTCAAGGTTGCAGAGCGAACCAGCCGGCTTGATCATAAGGCTGAAGGACCGAGGGCCGCATATCCTGCCCGCATCCCTCAGGGTCAGCGTATCCTTGTATGGTTTTTCTTTCATAGTTCAGTCCAGCCTTTCTTTCAGGGCTCGGGCCAGGACGGAGGCGCCTTGATTGGACAGATGCACCTTATCGGAAAGGTCTTCGGGGCTAACCAGTTCATCACCCCTGACAATGATAATTCCGGGGCGTCCAAGGGAAAGAGCGATTTCTTCCTCCGTATCTCTGACATCCCCCAGACTGCATCCGAATCCCTCATACGATTCTTCGCGTGACGGAGTGGGAAGAATCACGACAATCCGGGCGTCGGGCTGCACCCGCACCAATTCCTGCATAAAATCATTGAAACGTGAGCGGATACACTCAAGATCGCCCTTGGTCTGCATCCAGTCATTATACCCCCACAGAACAGTGATCAACTCCGCCTTGCGGCCTTCCAGTTCACGGCATATACCCTTGCTGATGCAAGAGCCACCTACAGCCAGATTGTACAATTCCAGCCCACAGGCATTTGCCATCTGCCAGGCATATGTCTGTTGAGAGCCGTGATCACGCTGACCGGTACCGTGAGTTATTGAATCACCAATGGCAAAATAAAGATTGCGACGGCTTTTCCCGGGGCGACGGAGCCTGGATCCTTTGTCCAGAATGATTCCCTTCAAGTCGGTCTGATACATAATCGGGAACACAATCTCATAATCGTGCATTCCCTGCGATGGGGCTGAAAACGAAGGCCTGTCTCCGGGAATGTCGCAAAGGTATTCTCCATCGCAGAATACCCCGAACCAGAATGTGGCCTTCCGCTGCATTCCGCCGGGGTTATGATTGATTGACAAAGAAAGGTGAGCGCTGTTCGTGCTGAAACGCAGGGCAATACCGCTCTGCGTTTCGGCACGTTTGCGTTCAAAAAGGAATTCCGGGTCGAGGAACAGGGAACTGTCCAACCTGTGCATAACGGCCGAGCCGTCAGGTCCATACTCTATATGAGAGCATCCTGTCAGGACAAGCTTGTCGGACGAAGCCTTGACAAACCTGTCGCCATTCGTTGCAATGGCAAGACACAAAAGAAGGACAAAAGCCTGTCTCATACCCGTGATTCACTATTCGTAAGTAAGAACAATACTGCTTATAGGAGCCTGTGCAGCGTTCTTGACGTCGATTCTATACGAGGTGTTTTCAGCGCCCGAGAAGGAATATTTGTAGGATGCCCCTATGGTTCCACCCCACAGCTGCGCTGCGCTGATTGTTTTCGAGCCGTCTGCAGAAAGGATATCGATGTTGGGCTTCTGCGTATTACCGGCTGTCAGAACAATCTCCGTAAGAGAACGTTCCTCAATGGCAGGAGTGAGAATATAGGCTCCGGCCTTTCCTATCATCAGGTATCCGTCACCGGCGGTAGCACGGTAATATCCGTTGTCGGCTGTACCGTAGAAAGTGAAAGGATAACCTCCGAACGAGAATGTGCCCTCAACGCCTTTCGACGCATTCGCCTGCCCTGTAGGGAAGCCCGACGGGAATGTTGCGCTGCCCGAGAAATCTGCAGTGACGGTAAGTTTTTCAGCCTCTTTGTACTTCATCTCGGTATAAGGGATCAATGAAACCCTTACCTGCTTTGCCGTTGTCTGTGAGTAGCAAGTGAAATTCAATTCGTCAGTACGGAACAGAAGAAGGTTCCTGTCCGTATTTCCAAGGGCTTTGATATTGAATTCGCCCATCTGCATATAAATATCAAAATATGCGTTGCCGTCCGTATCAGGAGTTGCCTCACCCTTCAGCCAGTTTGCGCTGGCGCCGCCTGCGGCATAAAGATACATTGAGTTGCAATCCTGAATTGTGTACTTTCCGCCTTCGATTTTTGTAACGGTGAATTTGCCCTTGTCGTAGAAAGACTTGCTGGAGAATGTGAGGTCACCGTCTTCGACCGAGAGTTTCGCAGAACCCAGTTTGTTGGCATTCGCATATGCCTGGCAGGCATAAGAATCGCCATCGGCCTTGGCCACGATCGAATAGACCCCGGACCAGTCGATTGCCTCGTCCGTTCCTGCCATCGAAACCTCAAGTTTGTTGAGGCATCCTTCCATAAAGAGTATACCTTCGGAGCGGGCGGTGATGGTACGGCTGTAAACCTTGTCCTTTGACTTGGCAACAATGGTAAGATCCTCTCCTCCTGCTACCACGACCTCCCAGGAAGTGAACCATACGGTCATATCCGAACCTCCGGACAGTTCATTTCCAGCGGCATACTGCACCGTAACGGTCTCGGTGCCGGCATTGAATATTTTTCCGGAGTCGCCGGTGGTAAGATCGACAAGACGTTTGCCAGCGAAGTATTTTCCGCTCGGTGCAGTGATGGACACCTCAAGGATATCATCGCTGATTCCGGTAAGTGTAACCGCATTCAGCGCAACGGCGCGGCGGAAGCTTGCTGTCCACTCCGAAGGAAGCTCGCTGAAGGTTTCGGGCTTGGCGACCATAATGAAAGCCGCCGGGTCATAGGATGTGGCCGTAGCGCTCTGTACTGCGGGAAGGTCGACCCTGAATGCCGATGCGGGAGCCGTTCCATCAAGGTAGATGGCAGACGAAGCGGGATAAACGCCTCCGACGGAATATGGCCCTGTGAGCGTGCCGTCAAGAGTGAACGAGAATGAAGCGGTAGGCTGCGACGCCCCGTCCATTGACTCCGATTTGACGAATGACTCACCTTCGTTGCAATTAAGAGCAAGCACCATCTTCTCGGACGAGCCCCACACGATGGTATTGCCGGAGATTGATGACTTGAGTGGTTGAGGAGCCTTCAGTTCCTCGGCAGTAGCCTTTACTGTCAATGTGCGTGAAGCCCTGTTGATTTCTATTGTCTGATTGCTGCAGGCAGCGCAAAGAAGAGCGACGCCGGCGATGGCTGTGATGCCTTTGATAATCGTTTTCATTCTTGCTTCCTCCATTAATAAGAACCGCTGTCAATAATCGTTTCATTCTCTTCACTGAAGCTGCCGCCACCGCCAAGATGGAAATCGGAGCTTGTAGCCAGGCATCCCGCGTCCAGGCGGAACTCAAGTACCCTGGCTGAAGGGAGATAATAATCCTCCCTCTGCTTACTCATTGTTTTGTTCATAATTGGTTTTTATCTATGATTATTTGTTTTTCTACACTTGCCGCAAGAATTGTGATTCCGGAATTGTCGGGCAATATCAACGAACTGCATCCGGAAGGAACATCAAACTCGTAAAGGAACATATAAGTATACTCAAAAGGCTCGTTTCGTTTCATCGAATCGTGCCTGTGTGTGCCCACATATACTATTTCAGGCCCGTCATCGGGAATCTCCGACAAGATTGTTCCACAATACGGGGGCACTTTCACTCCATTTTCCTTCTGTCCCAAAGCAAAGTCTCCGCTTCTGGTTCCCTTGATAGACGCGGCCAGAACATAAAGTTTTACCGCGCCATCCGGCAATGGAATTTCCTGGGCTGAACAACGCACAGCATTCGGCACATCAGCATCTCCGAACGTGAAGGGGACTCCGCAATACGTCAGTTCAGAAGGCAGTATTTCAGCCGCATAGGAGCGCCAGGAGTTGTCCATCTTTCCTATCGAAGTGAAAGAATCAGATGTAATTGAGATGGTATTGAACGGCAATTGAAGCGTTTCGAAGTGTCTTCCGTTTTCAGAAGCCAACTCGGGCAAAGCGACCTCAATGGTGCGAGGCTGGAAGGCCACGCTTTCGTATGCTATCGGGCCGGAATGAAAGATGTCGCCGATACTGTCACCGATGCCGTCCGTCCGGCTCCAATATAGAAGATCGGGCATCAAACGGATCGAATTGGCTGCTCTCCTGCCGGACATTTCATAAGTGCGCACATAAAGCCGTCCTCCGTCAATACGTATGCTCTTGATGGGGACGCAAGGGTTCGATGAAGAAATGAAACTGAACTTGTTCCCGAGCCCCGTGCCCTTGTGCACACCGTCAACCGGAATCGCCTCCTTGCAATAATTGAGTTCGTCCGCCCACCTGTCAGCCTGAACCGGATCAAAACCACAGGGATGGCCGACAATCGAATAGGTGAACGTGTGATGGCCGATGTCCAGCCCCGACTGGTATGAGAATTTTTCTCCGGCAACAGGTGTATGGATGAGTGTCAGACGAAGTGTGTTGTCCGCCGGTTTGTCCCATCCGTATTTGCAGTCCGAGAGCAAGGTAATTCCGTATGAGCCGTCAGGGGAGGAAAGATCCGCCCATCTTTGAGCGACAACTTCATAACTTCGTTCAGTGTTGTTTCCTCTTCGGATATACCCGAGGCCAAGATCGTAGCTTGCGGAATCGCAGGCCACAGACATAGGGAAGGCGGCTTTCAGAAGAGTCCCTTCAGAATTCCAGTCGATTTCATTCTCAACATCAATTCTGTCATCGGCGGCACCTTCAGTAAGTATGATCCTCTGCACGAATGAACTGCGCCCATATTTGCGCGACACCTTGATGCAGCCCCTGTGAGGCCCGTACGATTCCGTTTCGATGACAACGTCGTCCTTCACGCCGACGGGCTGCGAGTCGACAACGTCCTTGAGTATTTCCCAAGCGGGCCAGGTCAAGGACGTATCTGCGGGGAAAACGGCATACCCGAACATCTGACCGTCAGAGACCAGATTCCGCCCGCAACGCTTGTCAATAATGGAACAGATGTCGCCGTTATTGTCCACGGTTACTCTATAAATACTGTTCTCTATGCTGCGAGCCGTTACTTTCAACTTCGACGCCGACGCCTTGGGAGCCCTGCTGTCAATTATTTCAAGACTGAACGGACTGCTTATGCAAGGCTTGTACGCCACATCCCCGTTTTCATCTGTATAACGGACAAGGCCGCGATGTACAGATGACGTAGGATTGAATACCAGCTGCGGTTTTCCGCCCGACACACGGGTATCCATTTTCGCTGCAAGCGAACTCAATGCGCGGAGGGTGACATCTTCAGCCTGACGGGCTGTAAGATACTCATCGCGATATGATATCTCGTAGGCATTATCTATGCTGGTGCCTGTAAGGTCATCGTGGAACTGATGATAAAGGATACGCTTCCAGCATTCATCAATCGTGTACGATGGATATTCCATCGTTCCAAGGCTCGCGGCAATGCTGCAGGCCGTTTCGGCTGAAAGAAGGGCCTGTTCATTGAGTCTGTTGAGACGCTTCATCAGAGTTCTGGATGTGAAGCATCCCGTTCCGTGCACGTCCATCTGCATCTCCCCCTGATACTCGGGAAGACCGGGTTCGGAAGCATAGTCCTCAAAGATGCGTTCAGACGTACTGTACACCATCCTGTACGGAAGATCCTCATTATGAACGCACCCGTCTATGAAAGCGATTGACTCCGGGAGGACCGAGCCTCCCCTGTCACCTTTGTTCATAGATGAGCGGGTTCCGTAATACAGGAAAGCCGCGGGGATGGGATAACTGCCAAGTTTTTCTTCTATCCTTTCAAAATCCGAATCCTTTCCCGTAGGGCACCAGGCATATCCCATTCCGTTGGTGACACATAGAATAGAACTGCCATCTATGCCTTTCCAGTGCCCGAATTCAAAGGGAACGGGAGATTCGGAATCGGGGAAGAAAGAGTGCTGGCGCCACGAAAGTTTCTGCGAAGAGAAGCCAAGCAGCGAACAATGCGCGGCTATTGTGGGCAAAGTATAACTGAATCCGAAGCAGTCCGGAAGCATAATGTCTTTTGTCAGGATGCCGAATTCCTCCCGGTAGAATTTCTGTGCATAGAGGATATTCCTGAATGCCGATTCCGGACAGGGAATGTTGGTGTCGTTGGCATCAAAACAGCTGCCGCACGGATGCCACTGGCCGCTTGCCACATAGCCCTTCAGTTTTTCATACAGATCGGGATAATATTCTTTCGCCCAGGCGTATTTGACGGCACCTTCAAAATTGAACACATATTCAGGATACTTCTCAAAAAGAGCGAAATTCTGAACAAGCGTGTTATGAAGGAAAACATCGACTGATTCCGTTGCAGCCCACCGCCATTGTGTGTCGAAATGGGCATTGCCCACCATATAAACGGTGGGCTTTGTGCTCAGAATCATCAATGCTGCTACGAAAGCTATCATTTTGTTACAATCAGTTCATCTCCCTGCATCCAGGCTCTGCGGACAGAGACAAAACCACGGTTATTGACCTTGGCTTCAATTGCCTTGCCATTCAGCTTTGCCTTTGCAGTCTTGTTGCCGGTTCCCACATACACATCTATGGAATATGTCTTATATGTATATGGTTGAGCATAGTCGACAAGTTTTACGACCGTCGTGCCCTCAGCTGGTTTTGTGACCGTAATGAGCCCGCCTCCGAACTTGATTCCCGGCTCAAGGCGTCCTTCGGCAAGCGCCGTTACCTCAAGGTTGTTATTGAGCTCTCCTGCAATGTGATTGTAGGCTATGGTGCGCCACACGTCATAGAAACTTCCTCCATTCTGAGGAATCACAGCTCCGATGAAACGACCCTGGCCGGTAAGGTCAAAGAGTTCCGAGCACAGGATGTTCCAAAGGCACTCCGTGCGCTCACCCTCAATCGAACGTTTTGCGGAATTCAACGATTTCCAGTTGTCCATACAGTATGTGAGTGACTGTTCGGCGCCGTGCTTTCTGTATGTTTTGAGCGAGTCAAGAATCGCCAGAAGCTTCGCATCCATCCCGCTGTCTCCCTGTGCGGGAACAGCCCACTCCATTTCT
This sequence comes from Candidatus Cryptobacteroides aphodequi, assembly GCA_018065265.1. Lineage (GTDB taxonomy): Bacteria > Bacteroidota > Bacteroidia > Bacteroidales > UBA932 > Cryptobacteroides > Cryptobacteroides aphodequi. The sequence continues at coordinate 39,983 of JAGHTP010000010.1, forward strand.
GAGCCCTGGACTCCATATTGCGTATCCGCCACCTGGCTCGGCCAGAATTTGAACGGTGCTGCATCCTCATACCAGACTTTGGCGAGGTCGGGATTATATGACGCATTCGGAGTTGGCATCTTCGCACCGACCTTCTTGCGCCAGGACGCGAGTTCACGGCGGAGTCTTGCGACCTTCAGCGGGTGTTCGGCGGCGATGTCACAAGTTTCCCCGATGTCGTTCTTCACATCGAAAAGCTGGACGGTACCATTGTCATAGTACTCGATAAGCTTGTAGTTTCCGCGACGGATAGCTCCGCAGGGACTGACCATTCCGTGATTCGAATAATGAGGGAAATGCCAGTAGATGGCCCTGTTACGTATCTTCCCGCCTTTCAACAGCGGAGAGATGTCCACGCCATCGCTACCGGCATCCGCTGGGGCTTTCGACCCTGTCATCGAAACGATCGTGGAATAAAGGTCAGGAGTGGTGACCGGTGTCCGGCATTCTACGCCTTCACTTCCCTGACCGGGCCACTTGATGATGAGAGGTACTCGGAGTCCTCCCTCGTACATCCAGCCCTTTCCTCCGCGAAGTGGCAGCATTGAACTTGCATACGCAAGATCTTCCTTGCCGATGGGAGTAAACTTGTTGGGATTTCCATAATTTGCCGCAGACATTCCACCGTTGTCGGCAAAGAATATCACAATGGTATTCTCAGAGAGACCCAGAGAATCCAAAGCAGAAACCACACGTCCTACACTCTCGTCAACAGCCCCCACCATTGCAGCGAAGTTGACATTGTCCTGTATCTGCTTGATTTTAACAAGATTGTGAGGGAGAATACGATTGGCTTTGTACTCATCCTGAGACAGCAGTGCAAGGCACTCCTCACGACTGAGCGCATCGGGATCATCCGGATTTCCTTCGAGAATGTATCCCGGCCTGTCGGGACGTTGCCACGAAGCAAGTTTACGGGTATATTTTTCAACGAGGTCCGGCCGTCCCTGGATGGGATCGTGTGTGGCAAAATGAGAGAGGAGCAGGAAGAAAGGCTCATCTTTATGCGAAGCGATATAGTCTATGGCTTCGTCTGTCATCTTGTCGGTCAGATAGTCTCCTGGCTGGCCGTCATACCCGTTCATTCCGAACGGATAATAATAGGTATCGGGCCATCCACGGAGATATCCGTTGGGAATATGGATGTCGAAACCGTATTCCTGAGGCACGGCGCCTGTTTCTCCAAGATGCCATTTGCCTATGATGGCTGTTGCATAGCCGTTATCCTTCATTGTCCCCGCTATATTGGGGATGTTGTGGGGAAGATCCTGCTCAACCCTTGTAGTCGAACTTTTCTGGAAGGGGTATTCCCTGCGCCCGGGGAGCCAGTCCGTCACTCCGTTCGACGCAGGATAAAGGCCTGTCAGAAGGGACGCCCTTGCCGGGGATGAGACGTGGCACGACGCGTAAGCATCGGTGAAGCGGACACCCTGACCTGCGAGAGCGTCGATATTGGGCGTCTCGTAAAATTCACTTCCATAGCACCCGAGATCACACCACCCCATATCATCGATAAGGATGAACACGACATTGGGCTTTGCGGGATCCGACTTTTCGGCACAATACGCATTGAAGGCATTGAGCAGAGCCAGATTTGCTCCAGCGACCCTTACTACTATTCTGGTAACGGGTTTCATTGAACTTCAGGATTATTCTTGAGTACAGGATATTTGCCGGCTGCAAAATTCCATACATCCTTGTCCCAGGATGTGAATATGGAGCCGTTTGTCATTTCCTCATAAGTCTTGGCCGATGCGATGGAAGCATCCACCGTATTGTCCGGGTTCTTGGCAAGAGCCTTGACCGCGCCCTTTCCGGACTCATAGACACAAGCGGACACGTTAATCTGAACATCAGTTGCAGTGCCAAGGTTGCTGCCGAGGACACCGCCGAAATTGGTTTTGTCGTCATTGCCCGTCATCTGCGCGCAGTTGTAGCAGTTCTTCACCACCGACTTGGTGTCCTTCTTGTGGCCCACCACGCCACCATTGTTAGGGTTGTTTCCAGTAACGGTCATTGCACCGGCATTGTAGCAGTTCTGTACCGTAGCGCCTGTTTCAATGTATCCGGCGACTCCGCCTGTATTTACAAGGCCGTCGATAACACCCTTGTTGAACGACTCGCTCAATGAAACAGTTTCGCTCGACATACTTCCTACGACGCCTCCAAGCCTGGCATTGCCGCCCGTACTCTTGACCTTTCCATAATTGGCCAGACACTTGAGTTCTGCATTCGAGCTGGCATTTCCAAGTACTCCGCCCGAATTGCCACGCACACTCAACTCGCCGAAGTTCGCGCAATTTTCCACCTTTATGGGGCAGTCGTCAGTTCCGCTGACATTACCTATAAGGCCGCCGACATTATTTGCAAGAACCGATATGTCTCCCGCAGAAATGGCACCGTAGTTGGAACATCCACGAATAACTATCTCCTTACCGGATGCCCACCCGATAAGGCCGCCTACGCTGGCGCCACCGTTTGCTGTGAATGAGCCACACGCCTTGATATTGGCATTGGAACTGCAGTTCTCTATCGTCACGGAATCGGCCACGTGTGCAACAAGTGCGGATGCGAAACCGTATCCCGCCACAATTGCATCATCTCCGGCACCGACTACGGTAAGGTTGCGTATTGAAGCCATTGCAGCACCGCGACCCTTGATATGGTTGAACAGGGCGTGACCGCGGTTCTCATCGGATGTTCCGGAATCGTTGGTTGTGAATTTCAGCCCGCTGATGGTGTGATTGCCTCCGTCATATGAGCCGCCGAACTTGCGGTTGGGAGAACCGATACCGGGCCAGTTCTCAGAAGTAAGCGCGATGTCAACCGTCTGAAGAAGGAACTTTCCTACGAAGAGATTACTGTCAGCCACGCATTGTGCAAGTGCGAGAATGCCGGCCTCGTTGGATATGCGGATAGGACGCTCTGCAGAATCTCCTCCGAAGCATCCGAATGCCTGATTCCAGGTCTCGACAGATGTCACAAGGCCACCGGCTCCGACAGTAAACTGGATGTCCACGGCCTTGTCGCCTATCTTGGTGATGGTCCAAAGGCCCTCTTCGAGTATTGACTCAAATTCAATCGCCGTGCCTTCATCCGAGCAGGAAACGATAACGTCTATGCTCCTGGCCGTGCCGTTTGACAAAGTCATCGAGTACGAACCCTCGGCAAGGTATCCCGACATACCGTCGAAGAAAACAGTATACGTTATTCCCTTGAACAACTGGGAAAGGCTTAGGGATGCCTTCAATTCGGGATTCTCGTTCGAGGCCACAGTCAGGGTTGCAGTACGGATTGCTCCGCTGGCATTTTCAGTTATTGCCAAAACTATTTCGCCCATCCCTTCGCCGGCAGATCCGGATGTGATTGCAATCCAATCCGGGGTATCGGCAAGACTTGCCGTCCAGGCCACGTTGGATGCAACCTGAACGCTGTATGCGTCATCTGCATCAGCGCCTTCCGACTGCTCTCCTGATGGAGTAATGGTAAGATACGGTTCCGTGCCCATCTGGGTCACTGTTACTTTCTTGGTAGCGCTGAAAGATGCTTTCGCATTGCTTTTGGCCACTATGGAGACAACAGTGCTTCTCTTCTGCGTGCCCTGGTTTGCAAGAAGGTCATACATTACCTTCCCGCTTCCCTTTCCGGACGCAGACGAAAGAGTTATCCAATCCTCTCCGGCATCTACACTTGCCTGCCACTCAACGTCGTCAGACGCTTTGATGGCGATGGAATAACCATTGCCGGCAGTCGCCGGCTTGCTTACAGTCAGATCAGCAGAATCGAATTCCGGATTGACTTCAGGTGTGAGATTCTCTTTGCCGTTACAAGCAGCAAGGAAGAGCGCCATTCCAATGGCGAACAACATTGAATTGTACTTCATATTACTTGAATGTTGGATTATCGACATTTGATGATATCAGTCTGAGAGTCGAGATATAATTGGCCTCGGACAACTTCACTCCGTTTACAACGACATTGTCAAAGACAAGCCCTTTGATCTTCGAAGTCTCGCTCAAGCCCTCGATATGATTGGAGAAGGTCTTGTCATACGATATGTTCCAATCCTTAAGAACGAGACCGTCTATTGTCAGCGGGGTATAATTGTAGGGGGCAACCATAAACACCAGACTGACGGGGGTTTCCGTAACGACATCCTCGACCAGCCAGTTCTTCGACCAGCCATAGTAGTCAACGTAGAAGCCACCTCTTTCATAATAGTATTTGTTGCCCACGCAACTGAGGACTCCGCGGTTCTTCTCTTCCTTGTTCCATTCACCGTGAAGGATATCGACGCGCTTGATTTCAGCCTTGTCACACTTGCCGTTTCCCCAGTTCATCTGAATAAGGCCTCCATTGTTAAGCTGCCAGCATACTATGTCGTTGAACTTTACACCGGTTTCATAACATTTGATGTTATCGTCGTTTGCCCAGATGAAGCAGTTTGAAACCGTGGAATTGGCATAGGCCGAAATACCGTCGGCATTGTATGTCCAGCCGCCGATGACCTTTGTCCACTTCACCGTATTCTGTTCTCCGACAAGTCTTACGGAAAAATACTTGTTATTGGCGACGGTGATTCCTTCCAGTTTAATCCTGTCACTTCCTGTGACAGCCTCTATGCAGTGAGCCTCGCGATAGTTCATCCGGCCTTGCGAGAGCACTCCGCGTCCGAAAATATGCACATCCGGGTGACTTTCCATCCGCAATGAGCCATAGACATACGAACCACCTTCGAAATACACGCTGCTGATATGCGAAGGGATATTGTAAAGACCGATGTCGTGGACTCCTGCCTTAAAATATATACCGGAATATCTGGCAGGGACTGAAGCCAACGTCGACGCAGTCGCGTGATCGGCATAGAAGTAGCTCTCGTCATCCTGCGCAGGAGCATCGGTTTCGGAAGGGTTTGCAAATATCATCAGGCCGTTCTTGTAACCGTTCTGCCCGATTTCAACCGAGCATTGGCCGGGTTCGGTCATTGTAAAGCTTATTACGTTTCCTGACACTTCAGGTGTGATGCCATAACGGCTCGGGATAACTCGCACTTCGCCCTCCATCGGGACGAGTTCGGTATCGAGCACTGTCACCTCAACTTTGACTTCGCCGGTAAAGGAGAAGTCCGTCCAGCTGATGCTGCGGCCGGCAAAGATATCTAACGGGAACTTGTCTGTAGCGGTCATATTTTCATAACCGAGTTGATATGCCGGGCAAGCGCTGCAATAGACGGGCGAGTCCTGTTTGGTGCCTGTCTTCTGGCTCACCCTGACCTTGTAAACCGTGGAAACGGGCACACCTTCGCCATCATCTGCCAAAGGATAGACAGTAAGGGATGATTCATCCGGCTGTTTCTTGTTCCCGTTGTTTTCAAGCGGTTCATATGCATTGTTGAACTGCGTGCAGGAAGCGGCCATAAGGGTTGCCGCAAATAATATTATATTCATGTTGTTCATTTCTGTCACTTCTTGATTTCGGGCCTTGCAGTTTCCTGCACAATCGCCCTGTCACGGAACACCAGAGTATCACAAACCTCGCAGGTATTACCTGCCGAATTCTTGTAAAAGTAATTCAGATACAGTGCGTCACGACGAGTCTTCTTTTCCGGAGTTCCGCCCCAGGATTCACCTCCTTCGGCAAATTCGCCGACTCCTGTGATTCCTTTGATCTTCGAATCGGAAGCGGACACGATATCAAGGCATCCCGCCCCGTCATCACAGACATTCAGAGTCCACTGATCTCCCTTTATGTTAAGTGTCGTGGAAAACGATGTCAAGGAAAGCGTTTTCAGGCTGACGACCTCGTCGTATTCAGTATAATCCGCGTGATATACGTCTTCTTTTATGATTGTACCAAGCGCATCCCTTTCGGTTCTCACGCCCCTGCGGAGCCAGGACCCGTGAAATTTATTGACGAATTTCACCCCGAAAAGAGTATAATCCATTGGAGCCACCTCCCAGTCCTCGGCATTGTGCCTGTCGGGTTCGGCCGTTCCGGCCTTTGCCTCACCTGTGATGATGTGCAGAGGAGATTCCGCTTCTGTAATGCGCAGGGGAATTACATATTCACCGGTAACGGCTTTGGGATCATCAAAGAAAGCGTCATTGAGATGTACCCTTATCAGGCCGCTTGACGTGCCGGCCTTGATGGTGACGTTCCCCAACGGATTCATTTCATAATAATCTTCGGGGAGCACAGTCAGCTTTTTGCCTGCTTGGTTGTACAGGTTCGTTCCCACAAGCGTCTCATCCAATTCGTAGGACACCCTCCAGTCACGCTTGCTGTTGCCATAATAGCCTCCTATGCATATGCCGATGTTAAACTCGTGGGCACGGTCAAGCGTGTTGTCCACAAGGTCATTTCCCAGAGACAATGTGCGTACGGGATACTGATATGGGAAATAAACGCTTTGCGTTTCAAAATCGTCAAACTCTATCCTGCCATTATGGCAGGATGTGGCAGCAAAGACAGCCGCAACCGATATAAGCAGTGCCTTGTATCTCATATTCATCATTTCCATCCTTTATTCTGTTCCAACCCTTTTTGTACCTCGGGATAGGGGATCGGGCCATAAACCATATGCTCGGCATATGTTCTTTCTTCAACATCAAAGAAAGAAGTACCGCCATCATCGGTTCCCCTGGCCGTTGCATTGATGGCATCATAGTCGAGATGCCGTCTTATGTCCCAGTATCTGAACCCTTCGAAAGACAGTTCTATTCTCCTTTCGTTCTGAATCAGGGCCCGGTAAGCGGCAGGATCCGTAATCGAATTCAAATAAGCGTCTTCAGCCGGAAGACCCGCACTCCTGCGAAGGGCCGCAAGCACGGACCGTGAACTGTATTTGTATGTTCCCGGATCACTGATTCCATTCTCCTCAAAAGCACATTCAGCGAAAATAAGAAAAAACTCCGTATACCTGAGCAGTGTCACGAAATGCCTTGCATTGACTATCGAACCCGTTGTGAGATTAACATCCGGATTCATGAACTTTCGAAGATAGTAACCTGTTCTTGTGGATTTTTCCGCAACATTGTTCAACCCATCATTTTTGTCATTGACAGTATTGATTACCATCGTTTTAAAGGTTGAACCGTTGTATGTCACATACTTGTAGAACCTTGGATCTCTGTTCTCGTAAGGAAGGGCAGGATTGAATGCAGGGTATCCCTCAGCATTCGGGAATGCGTCGACAAAGTTCTGTGTGGGGTTGATTCTTCCGTTGCCGTAAAGCGAAGGAGGGAAATTGTCCGTCTCCCAGTTATGGCCATTGAATATACTCTTGCGCCATAGAATATCGGATGAACCTTCATTATTGTAATAGTCAATTCTGTCAGGCTGAAGTGCTTCCGGACCACCGAAGAAATCGATGACTTCAGCGGCACAGGCAGCAGCCTTGCCCCAACGGCCGGTATCTCCTTCGGGATTGTACGCAGGAGTGGCGGCCCAATAAAGCAGCCTTGCCTTCAATGCCTTGGCAACGATGCCGCACATACGGTTTGTGTATCTTACGCCATAAACTTCGTCATACTGAGGCTTGTTTTCCATTGAAGCCGGAGCATCTCTGTACACCATAGGCAGGTTGTCGATGGCATAATCGAGATCTTCGATGATATATTCCACACATTCGTCAAATGATGAACGTGGCACGATGGCCGATGGCGATGAAACATCCACAGGAACAAGAATCATCGGAACACCCAGCAGCCTGCCGGAAGTCCCTTCCCCGGCGTGGGCTTCAAGAAGCTGCATATAGTACCAGGCCCTGAGACCACGTGCCTCCGCAGTAAGTTTCTTCTTATACTCAGCGTCCTTCCACTCGTCGGAAGACCATTTCACCCTGTCGACAATGTCGCATATGAAATGATTGGTATAGGCTATGCTTTCATAGGCCGCCTTCCAGGTTCCGTAAGCATTGTTGGACGAGTTGAGACTGCCGGTGGCCGCAAGCCTGAACGTGCTTGCAGCATTGTTGGCCACAGCATTGTCTGTACCGGCATCCTGGTTGTACAAGACTCCCGGCAGATTGTTGTAAGCCGACAGAAGCACCCCCTCAGCCAGAGCGGGATGCCTGATGATCACATCATCCGTATATTCATTGTCCATATCCGGATCCAGGAAAGAGCATCCCGAAACCGCGAAGAGGAGTAGTGTTGCTGCTAATATACTGTGTTTCATACCGCGTCAGAAATTATAAGTTGCGCCGACACAGACTGTCCTGTACTTCGGCTCCGAGCCGACATTGAGTTGAAGTTTGTCTGCATTGGGACCGAGCATCAGGCAGTCCTGAGCTTTGAGGTATATCTTCAAATGATCTCCGGGGACATTATATGTCAACTGAATATCAGGAATGGCGAAATGGTTCGTGCTGCCAATCCAGTAGCTGGATTTGACATTATTATTCGCATTTCCCATAGTTGTCAGCCTTGGATATCCTTCTGAGAGGACATTGACCGAATACTTCTTTTCCCCATAAACATTGTAGTAGTCTCCGTTGAAAAGGGTGCTGCCACCTGTCTGGGCGAACAGATACGCCCACAAATTAAAGCGCTTCCAACTGATGTCCACATTGAGACCATAATTGAATCTTGCGTGCGAGTGGCCGATTTCTTTCATATCATAGGCATCGATTACCTTGTCTCCGTTAAGATCGGCATATTTTATATCTCCGGCCTTGACTGTTCCATAAGAAGGGATTACATCCATTCCGTCAATCTCTTCCTGAGTATAGAGTCCAGTGGCTACAAGGCCCCAGATTGCATCTGTTGACGATCCGCGACGACGGTAATACTCCATACCTTCGCCATAGTCAAGTTCATCGAAGGCGAGCACGGCTCCCTTGTAGAATTTGACATCAGCACGCAGGGCGAAATGCCAGTCGCCATAGGAATGTGTCCACCCGATACGCAGTTCGGCGCCGTCAGTTTTGTGACTGCCGTAATTCACGTAGGGCAGGAACGAATCGCCGCCCACATAGAAAGGAGACGTCGTAGACAGGCGCACTGGTTCTCCTTTGCGTTTTGTATGGAACAGGGCGGCCTCAATGGCAAGCGTCTTGTCGAACAGATAAGCTTCCGCGCCGAGCGAAATGTCGTGCTTGTGTATCCAGCCAAGAGAAGCGTTTCCGGCTGTTATCGAAAGCAGATTGTTGCTTCCGGCACCGTCGGCATAGGAATATGTTCCATTCTTCAGGTACGTGTTCTGATACAGATGGAAAGAATCGAACTCGCTGCTGATATCGGTACGGCTGTCAGCAAGGGACGCCTTGATCTTCAGGAAATACGGGTCATCACATACAATCCATCCGGCGCCGAGACTCTGTGCGTACCCCCATCTGTGCCCTCTGGAAAGTTTCTGGCTTCCGACCAGGGCTGCGCCATATTCGGCGATGAATTTCCTGTCATACATATAATTCACCCTGGCGCCATAATTGAGCGAGCGTTCAGTGTACATCGATCCGCTCTCCTTATATGTCCCCAGAATCGAGTTCGCAACTGCCTTGATGTCGTGAACGCCACCGAAGATCTGGTCATAAGAGAGGACATTGTACCATCCCGTACGGCGGAAGAACGCCACATCCGAAATTTTCTGAGCGCCTACAAAGTCATTGACACCAACCTGACTGATGGCATAGGTCCCGTCATCAAGCAGGGTCGGAGTATATACGGCATAACTGTTTGCCTGTGTGACAGTATAGCGGTTATAGTTGTCCGATCCGAAATATGTCTTGAATTTCAACCCTTCCACCAGACTTTCGAGATTGACATCGATTCCGGCATTGATTTCCGCCATCCTGTCCATAGAATTCGAATAACCACCGAGATACAGGTCTCCATAAATATTCTGGGTAAAAGTCATATCTCCACCAAGAAGGCTGTTCCCGAAAAGGACCGACCTCTGACTTCTGGCATCATCGACCAGATACTGGTACTCGGGATTGATCCGGTCGATTGGAATCAGAAGAGGCTGCGCATTGATTCTGTTCTGCGATGCCATCTTCCAGAAATTCAGATTCTTGTAATTGACTCCGCTGTATGCGTTGAAAATCGATGAAGCAGCGAGATTGATGCTTATGAATTCGTTGAGTTTGACATCGACGTTACCACGCATATTAAAGCAGTTGGTCCGTTGATTGTCCGCCTGTCCTCCTTTAAGAATCGAACTTGTATTGTACCATCCGAGATTGACATAGTACCTGGTAACGTCATTGCCACCAGCGCAGTCGGCGGACACGCGGTGCTGAGGTTTGAACGAACGCAGGAATTCGGAGCTGTAATAATCAATCTCGGGATACATCACAGGATCAGAGCCGCTTCGCGCAGCCTCTATGTCTTCATAAGAGTATTTCTTCGACAGTCCGTCATTCTCGAGCGCCTCATTGTACTTGATCATATAGTCTGCAGTATGCAGATAGCCGGGATAGCTTTTCGGTATCCCGAAGTCGCTTTCGTAACGAATATGTATATCACGCTTCAATGACTGACCGTGTCTGGTGGTGATCATTATGATGCCGGCATCTGCGAGAGTGCCATAGAGAAGACGTGAAGCGGCGTCCTTGAGAATGGTGATTTCCTCAATCTCATCAACATTTATCTTGTCGGAATAGGCTGTGAACGATGAGCCTCCGTCACGTACAAGGCCATCCACGACGACCACGTACTTTTCGCCACGGATATCATTGGAGCCGAAGGTTCCGAGTCCTTCCGCCTCAACCAGACTCTTCCAAAGCCTGTCATTGAACTTTCCGTCCAGATCGGACGGGCGGATTCTTTCAACTCCGTTGACAATCCGGAGCTGCTCGAGTTCACCGAAAGGCACATTCACCCTGGCATTCTGTCCCAGCTGGAACAACGTGGAGTCGAGCACGATGACTCTGTCGGAGGCCAAGTTCGGAAGGAATACGTTTCTTGTCTCGAACGCCGGATGCTCGATGCAAATGTAATCTGCGGCACCGGTTCTGACACTGAACTCGCCATTTTCAGAAGTCCGTGTAACCTGAGTTCCTTCCATAGCCGTGACAACGGCGCCCTGGACCGGCCGGCCGCTTGCATCAACGACTTTTGCCGACCAGGTAGCCACAGCCTTCTTTCCCTTTTTGGCAGCAGGAGCGGCATATAGCGGAGCTGTGCAGAGAGCTGCCATCAAAATGGCAAGCACAGTCATTTTCAATGTTGTCTTCATCTTCTACCAACCGGGATTTTGAGTAAAACCATCATATTGCTGGACATCCGATTTACGGAACGGGAACCAGTAGTGCTTGTCGTCGAACTGCCCTTCGAAAAGAACGACCTCACGATAATACGTGTGGTTCTTGTCGAACTCCGCGGCATATCTTGTCCTGTATTCCGGCAGATGGGCAAGATACCATCTGCGCAAGTCCACGAAACGGTGTCCTTCAAAAGCGAGTTCAACCGAACGTTCGTTGCGGATACGGTCTCTGAACTTATCTTTCGAGCCGGTGTAAATGCTGCGTACATCGGGCAACGATTCGTCGCCATAACTTATCAGTTCCGCCGGCTGGGTGGCATCTTCCGATTCGGGCAACTTAACCCTTCTGCGGACGATATTGACAGCTTCAAGCGCCGTCAAAGCACCCCAGGACGGAGCGATGTCCGGACCTTTGACCTCATTCAGAGCCTCGGCGTAATTCAAATAAACCTCAGCCAGCCTGATATACGGGCAGGAATAACGGTAGTTGTTCCAATCGGAGCCAAGGTCGGTATTGTTCACTTTGTACGGAATGTACTTTCTGATAAGATATCCGGTAATCGAGCCGCCGGCCTGAGGATCGCGGTCAAGGCCCATCCCCGTACTTGAGCTGCCTCCGGCAGAATAAAGCTGGATATACGACGACTCGCTGCTGTTCTTGGCGATCCATTTCGTGCCGTCTACAAGGATGTCCTTGAGAAGACGCGGATCACGGTTGCGCCAGGGTCTGAGCTTGTCATAGTCGCCGGCAGGCGCATCTGCAATAGCGTATCCTGTAGCCGTTTCGTACATATTGACCATATTGACGGTAGGCGCAGTGACAACACCATTGCCGCCGAACCTCTGGCTATTATGCAAACGCCCGATTCCAAGATTGAGTATCTGGCTCTGTCCTTTGGCCGTACTGATCTTTGCGAATATGGTTTCCGTTGTCCAGATACTGTTGATGCTGGAACGGGAATCACAGAAATTAGTGGAATACTCGCTCCAGGGCACAAGCGCATAGACTCCCCTGTCGGCCATCTTTATTACCTCATAAGCCACTTTGGCAGCCTGTTCGCAAAGCTCGGGATCATATTCGGCGACACCGGTCTCAAGTTTGGTCGTGAGCGGACTTGCGGCATATAGCAGAGCCCTCGACTCCAGCGCGAGTGCGGCACCCTTTGTCGCGCGGCCCACATTCGATCCTCTCGACTGCGAGCCGACCTGAGTGTCGTTCCAGTCCTCCGGCAACAATTCGGCGGCAGCGGCGAAGTCGGCAGCGACATTCAGCAGTGTTTCCTTGAATGAAAGCCGGGGCAGCTTAAGGTTGTCCTCGGGAGAGAAATACTTCGATATATACGGCAGACCTCCCCAGTATTTCGCAAGTTCAAAATGGTTCCAGGCTCTAAAGAAGAGAGCCTGACCTTTGAGCAGATTGTACTCTTCTTCAGTTCCGGTCAGGTAGTCCATCCGTTCCAGAGCGTGATTGCAGGTGCGGATATTCTCCAGCGCCTGGTCCCATAAACCTACGTGATCTCCCGATACGGTGACAAACGGATTGTGCGACGTGTTGCGGTAAAGCCACATATAGTCACCCATCGGTATGTTGAACGAGACGGGGAAGGTCTTGTTGTTATATACGTCATCGCCGAAGTCCATCGAAGCGGTATAGCACTGACCGACATATTTGATCAGGCCAGTTCCATACAGGACATCGAGGAAGCCCTGGAAGTAACGGTAGTTGCCGAACACCTGCTCTTCGTTCACATCCGATGAAGGTGTCTTTTCGAGATATGGTTCACAGGCGGATACAAGCGCCAGAACAATAATTGGAATTATTCTTTTCTTCATTGCATATCCTCCTTAGAATTCCAGTTTGACGCCAAGGTTGACTCTCTTGGTAATAGGGTAGGCACTGACATTGGTGTTTTCCCTCTTTCCTCCTGTCTCCCTGTCCTCATTGAGGTGGGAATACAGGAAAAGATTGTTTCCATTGACGTAGAAATTGATATAATTGATTCCCAGGTTTTTCAGACTGCTGTTCTTGAGCTTGTACGATAGTTCAGCGGTCTTGAGCCTCCACTGTGTTCCATCTTTCAAATAGTACTCACAACTGGCCACCGGAGCGCCGGAGAGCATAAATGATGGCGTATGATGCGTTCCCGTACCTCCGGGAAGCCACATATCCGCAGCGACTCCAGTGTCGACAACACTGTAATAATGCGGCGAAGAAAATTCGCTTTCCGTCTGGATAAGGGTGCAGTTTCTGGTTCCATAAATCTGGACCATTAAACTGATGTTCTTCCACGTGGCCCCCAGCTGGAAACTTGCAGTGTGCTGCGGGTGGTTGGAATAACCGTAGGGCACGATGTCGTCGGTATTTACAATGCCGTCTCCATTATAGTCTACCTGGCGGTACATTCCCACAATGGCCTGGTTGGAATTCTCCACGGCAACAGAGGTGTACATCTGGTCCCAGTTCTCGATAATGCCGTTTGAGAGAACACTGGTCTGCTGTCCTATGGAGTAACCTGCTTTCTTCTGATATGCGGGTGCCAGTTCAGGATCTTCCATATAGACAATCACATCCTTTGCATACGACAGCATCGCGGTAGCATAATAACTGAAATCCTTGCCGATTCTGTCGTTCCACCTGAGTTCGAATTCAATTCCACTTTCTTTGGTCCGTCCTATATTTGCGGCAATCGGATCGGCACCGAACCAGGGCGGTATGTTGCGCTGTTCGGCGCTCATAAAGATATCGTAGCGGCGTCCCCAGAAATAATCCACATTGAACACAAGCCTGTGCGAAAGGTACGCTGTTTCAAGCGCGACATCATTCTTGATCGAAGTCTCCCACTTTGCTTCAGGATTACCGATGTTGCTTACCGTATAGGTAGGATATGGTGAAACGCTTGTGGCCGGCTGCCCGAAGTACGCGGGATTGGCAATCTTTTTCCACTGAGTTACATAAAGCCATTTTGGAATGTTGTTGTCGCTTCCCACCTTTCCCCACGAATACCTGAGCTTGAACAGGTCGAGCCATTTGCGCACATCGGAATTGCGCAGCCAGGGCTCTTCGGTGGCAACCCATCCGAATGCTGCGGAAGGGAAAAATCCGAACTTGTTTCCTTTCGCGAACTTTTCCGACCCGTTGTATGCCCCGTTCACCTCCAACAGATAACGGCCGTCATAGTCGTAGGTCAGTCGCCCGGCCCACTCTTCGCGGTATGTAGCGAAAGCCGATCCGGTTGCATTCTCGATACGCTTGAAAAGTCCGAGTGCGCTGACCGAATGTTTGTCGGCGAAAGTCCTTGCATAGTCGATTGAGGCCTGATACATCAGGTTCTTGTAGACATTGGTCTGGCTCGTTTCCGTTCCGACAGCATTCTCCGCGAGATCGAACTCGAAACCGGACGCGGAACTCCAACTCGAAGGAATGTTCCAGACTGTGTCCCCGGTCTGCCAGTTCACATACTTCGTTTGGGGACGGGAGGCAGAGATGTCCGGGCCAGACGAGTAATAGAAGTTCCTGAAATTCACAAGTCCTTTAAACTTGAGCCCCTTCGTGATGAAATCAAGTTTCTGGACAAGAGTCAGCGAAACGTTGGCATCCATACGGGTATCTTTGGTCACACCGCTGTAATTGAGGAGTTCCACCGGATTGTACATATTGTATCCGTCCTCGTTATTTGCAAACGTGCCGTCGGGATATCTTACAGGATATTGGTCAGGGCCTTTGTAGTACACTCCCCTCCAAAGGTATGCAGCACCGGCCCCGGTGGACTGCTCGACACCGGTTGCGCCGTCCATATCCAGCGAAATAGTCGTTGACTTCGTGGGCAGGAAATCGAGATTGACCCTGTAATTGTATCGCGAATAGTCGTTCTTGGGAACATATCCCTGACCGAAGTCCTGGCCTTTCAACACATCTCCATCATAAAGGTACGACAACGATCCGTAATATTTGACATATTTGGTACCACCACGTATATTCCAGTTGTATCGCTGCGACCAGGCGAACTTCCTGACCATCTCATCTGTCCAGTCGACATCCGGGAACATATACGGATCGGTCTGGTCACGGTACTTGCGAAGGATTTCGACAGGAGTTATGTAACTCCACGACGACGGAGCCACGGCCACCTGATTCTCAATGGCACGATTACGCAGATACAACGCATCGTAGGATCCGAGATTGTCGGGCATTTTGGACGCAGTCTTTGCGATGATGTTGGCAGAAGCATTCATTACCGGAGCGCCATCGCGGCCACGTTTTGACGTAACAAGGATGACTCCATTGCCACCTCGCACACCAAAAACTGCCGTAGCGGACGCATCCTTCAAGACTGAAATGCTCTCAACTTCAGAAACGTCGAGGTCGTTCATATCCCTCTCGACACCGTCCACCAGGACAAGCGGAGAGGATCCGTTCCACGTAGATTTGGCGCGTATTAATATTTCCGCGCTGTCCTCTCCAGGCTTTCCAGAATAACTGAGCGTGGACATTCCGGGCACAAGTCCGGTGAGCGCATTCGAAATATTGGTAACACCACCGGTACGTGTGATATCGTCGGACTTGACCTGTGAGATGGCGCCGACAACGCTCTGTTTCTTCTGAAGTCCATAACCGACGACAACCACCTCTTCTAGCATCTGGCTGTCTTCATCCATAGATACTTCGAAGGGTTTTACAGCATTCTTCGCCGTGACGGTAACCGACGCATCCTTCATTCCAAGACATTGGAACAGCAGGACCGCGCCTTCAGGGGCGGCAATCACAAACTGCCCGTCGAAATCGGTCATCGTACCTGTGGTGGTCCCGCTTATTATGATGCTTACACCGGGGAGAGTTTCGCCGGTCGATGATGACCGCACCGTCCCGGAGATCATCATATTATCCTGGGCATTAAGCGGTACCGCCGCAAAAAGCCCAAGACAAAGCGAAACAATTCCTAAAATGATTCTTTTCATTTTTCAGACTTTTCGTATATGACTATCGAATCCATAACCAGGTTGGCTCCGGGTACGGGGTTGGTCCAGGTAATTTCCAGCGTATGGTGCCCTGAGTCAAGGAGATAGTTCCAATAAATGTCGAAACGACGGGTGGCAAAATCAGAGGGCATCAGCACCTGTTCCACATTGCCGTCAACGGACACTGTCACTTCCGCCACATAATCAGCCGGAACGCCACCATCTTTCTTCCTGTTAAGTTTGCCCGGCACCGCTATGCCGCATCCGTCGAACTCATAGACGAAGGTCTTGCGGAAATTGTTGCATTTGGTCTTATCCTTCGCCACGAGCCTAAGGCCTTCGAAACTCTTTTCGAAAGGAGCCACAGCCACCTGTGCAACGGGCACCTTTACGGTTTTACGTCCATATCGGCCTCCAGCCTTCGAAATATTCTCAAGCGCAATCCTCTCGGTCATATCATATGCCTTGCGAAGGGAAATTTCCGTATGAGGGAAGTTGATATTCTCCACTTCCTCAACGGGTGCAATCCAACGCTCTGCGATATTGCTGTAACCAAGAACGGTTCCCAGTATACCGGCAGCCGACGCGGGGTTGCAGTCGGAATCGGCTCCGCATCTCATCGCTATGTCCATTGTTTTGAACATATCCTTCTGTCCGTAGAGAAGTCCCATCACGACGTAGGCGGAATTCACCTTCGCATCAATGTCGAAAGGATCGTCCACCCCCTTGGGACAACTGATTTCAGCAGACCACTTGTCCTCTACCATTTTCCAGGTGTCCTGCCAGTCGGCATTCTCCCCGCACCAGCGGATCACATCCGAAATGCACTTATGATAATCGCTCTGTTCGGGGATGGCTTTGAGCGCTTCGCTTACGATTGCCTGGATATCGTCATACACAAAAGCAAGCGAGTACATCGTTGCGATGTAGAGACCGCCATAATAACCGTCGCCATAATTCATAATGTGCCCGACTTTGTCACAAATCTTCATAGCCACATCGGGAAGCGCCGGGCTGGTCAATCCGGCGAAATCAGCCTCAATCTGGAAGTCGATATCATCAGCGTGAGGATTGTTGGTCCAGTATCCGCACTCCGGTACGGACATTCCGGCAAGAATGTTATACCTTGCAGCCTGATTCGCGTGCCACAGGTTATAACTTGCGTGAGCAAAAGAATCCGCATATATGGAAGCGGGGACATCCATCCCCTCCCTGTCGAGGACATCCAGGAAAGAAAGATCCATATAAACGTCGTCATACAGCCCCGGCTCATTGTCAAAATACCATTTGCAGCGATGTTCTCCGTCCCAGGGGACCTGAACATCACCGGGAATCATCATCCCGTTATATTTGAACTCGGTCGGGGCACCATATGTACAACCGAAGGTCTGGCCTGCCCAACCTCCCATAATCTTGTCGCGCAGTTCTGTTCTTGTGAGTTTAATTTTGGCAGTACGTGCATCAGAAACCGTACAGAAACCGAACAAGCCAATCAGAACGGCCAGAACAATTGTTTTTCCCTTCATTTTATACATTTTTTGTTATTTTGCGATATCGTTTGTGCAATTGAGTGCACAAGTTTATATTTTATTTACTTTATTTGCACAAAATTCCAAGAAATTTATACTGATACACACTGCATCAAGTGCGCAAAACAAGAAAATTCTTGCGCTAATAATTCAATGAACAAAGAAACTCTTTCAACCATAGCCAAACGCACAGGTTACTCTGTGACAACGGTCTCCCGCGTAATAAGCGGCAATGCAGCCTCCCACAGAATACCTGAGAATACGGCCAAGGCTATAATGGACGAAGTCAAGCGGTGCAATTACACGCCCAGCGCAATAGCAAAAAGTTTGCGCACAAGCAAAAGCGGAACGATAGGTCTTATCCTTCCGTCTGTAGCAAATCCATATTTTGCGGAAATAGCAGGAGCCGTCATCGCTGAAGCAAAAGCAAAAGGATACTTCACCATTGTCCTTGACACAATGGAGCAAAAGAAAAATATGGAGGAATGCGCCAGGATACTTTATGGAAGACAGGTTGAGGGAATGATAGTCATTCCGAGCGGAGATGACCCATCCTTGCTGGAGCGCCTTGATAGCCACCTTCCCATCGTGCTGATGGACAGGAGCTATGACTATTCCACGCTTTCGTATGTCACTACGAACAACTACGAAGGAGGATTAATGGGAACCCGACTTCTCATAAAGAGCGGCCATACAAGAATTGCCTGCATCCAGGGCGAAAAGGAAATGCCGGTCAGCGAAAGAGTCAAGGGGTACAGAGACGCAATGCGCGAGGCCGGGCTTGAGGAAAACATAAGCATTTCCGGGAATGAGTTCTCCGCTCACTGCGGATACCTCGAGACAGCCCTGCTGCTTTCTTCCGAGGACCGGCCTACAGCCATATTTGCGCTTTCAAGCACAATTCTGCTTGGCGCTATGAAAGCAATCAAGGAGCATCAACTGATGATCCCCGATGACATTGCGCTTCTCTCCTTCGATGACAATCTGTATATGGACTACACCACACCTGTGATAACCCGTATCCGTCAGCCCTTGGAAGATATGGCCAAACTGGCCGTTAAAATACTGTTCGGCAGAATTGAAAACACCCTGACGGCATCTTCTCAACTCCGACTGAGCCCGTCCCTCATAACTGGAGAATCACACAAGACTTGTCATTCTCCAACTGAGCCTTCAGTTCTTCAAGGGAATTGAAGTGCATCTCGTCGCGAAGGCGCGAGAGGAAACGGACTTTGATGTCGAGTCCATAAATGTCTTCGTCGAAGCCGAGGATGTGCGATTCGACCTTTTCGGCCGGATCGATGTTGGTGAGTGCCCTGAAGCGGCCGGCCGAAGGGATCTCCACTTCGGTAAGATAGACCCCGCTCTGCGGAATGAGCAGCAGCGGCTCGCGCAGCTTGAGATTGGCTGTCGGAAAGCCGATTGTGCGTCCCAGATGCTTGCCGCCCACGATGACACCCGACAACTCGTACGGCCGGCCCAGCATAGCGGCGGCAGCGCAAACGTCCCCTTCGCTCAAAGCCCTGCGTATGCGGGTTGACGAAACCGGGCTGTCCTCGTAAAGCATCGGAGGCACGACGACGATGCGCGGCATCCCTTCACGCCCGCTCAGGGGCAGAAGTTCATCGGGGCTGAGAAGGTCGCAACCCAGACGGTTGTCGTAGCCCAGCACGAGGGTCGTGGCCCCGTAATCGCGCACGAGCAGGTCGATATACTGCCTGGCACGCAGTGAAGCGAAACCGCGGCTGAAAGGCATCACCTCAACCCTTGCGGCTCCGTAAGAAGAAAGCAGCGCAGTCTTTTCGCCCTGAGTGCCAAGCAGGCGCAGATCGCGCGCGCCATCCTGAAGGACAGCGCGCGGATGCGGCCAGAACGTGACGGCCAGAGACTCCTGTCCCGAAGCAGCAGCCTCAGCGGCCAGAACTTCGAGCACAGCGCGGTGGCCCAGATGCACTCCGTCGAAAAAACCTGTTGCTACTACAGCCATTTTACGATAGGCAGATCCTGACGGTGAGGCAGCATAGCGTTCTTCGGATATACGCGGGTTCCCACCTGATACATACCGGTACGCTCGGGAAGAACCGAAACGCTGTACTTGGCTATGCCGTTCTCGAACGACTCGAGCTTATAGTCCCATACCTCCTGGATATGCAGATGACCACGGCGGTCGGAGGTGGTGAAGAGCATCTCCACTGCAACATCCTCGGCCTTGAGTCCGGCGAGGTCGAGTTCAACCTCGCTGCGGAGCTCGTTCTTCTGCGAAAGCGTGTACGAAGCCTCGGGCTGCGAGAACGAAACGACACGGATGTTATTCCAGGCCTCGCGCACCTGGGCCTTCCAGGCTGCAATCTCACGGGCCTTGGCGGCACCATCGGCATTGAGGATGGCAAAGCGCTCCGCCTGAGGCAGATAGAACCTCTCGCAATAGTCGGTAAGCATCCTGTTCGTGGTGAAGTTGGACGCCACCTTCGCGATGGTATTCTTGATATAGCCGATCCACTTCGCGCTGCGGCCGGTCTTGGGATCGGTGTCGTAGTACGAGGGAGCAATCTCGTTCTCGATTATCTGATAGATGGTGGCGGAATCAAGTTCGTTCTGATATCCGTTGTCCTCGTAGGTCTGTTCGAGAGGCAGGGCCCAGCCGCAGCCTTCCTTGTAGCCCTCAACCCACCATCCGTCAAGCACGGAGAAGTGCATTACGCCGTTCATCGAAGCCTTTTCGCCCGATGTTCCGGACGCCTCCTGCGGGCGGGTAGGGTTGTTGAGCCATACATCCACGCCCTGCACGAGCCTCTTGGCGAGAGTGATGTCGTAACCGGGCACGAAGACGATCTTGCCGATGAAACGGGGATCCTTGCTGATTTCAACTATCTGGCGGATGAGGTCCTGTCCCATTCCGTCGGCGGGATGAGCCTTGCCGGCGAAGATGAACTGGACGGGGCGCGCGGGATTGTTGACAATGGCGTCGAGCCTGTCGAGGTCGCGGAAGAGGAGAGTTGCCCTCTTGTAGGTGGCAAAACGCCTTGCAAAACCTATGGTGAGCACGTCGTCACGCAGAGTTTTCTTGATGGTAACGACCTCGCGGGGAGAATAGTGCGAACTCAACGCAGGATCGCTCAGGCGCTCCTTCACGGCGTTCATCAATTCTGTCTTGACGTACTTGCGTGTATCCCAGATGTCCTCATCGGACACATTGTAAATACCGTCGAAGCAGGACTTGTCGTAGTGATGGGTCTTGAACGCATCGCCGAACGCCTTCCCCTGAAGGGCCTTCCATTCCTTCGAAGCCCAGGTGGAGTAGTGCACACCGTTGGTGACATAGCTGACATAAAGCTCCTCGGGCAGATAGCCCGGATACATAGGAGCGAAAATGTCCTGGCTGACCTTTCCGTGCAGCATCGAAACGCCGTTGACGTTCTGGCTCATATTGGCGGCAAGGATGCTCATCGAGAAGCGCTCGTTCTTGTCATAGACATTCAGTTTACCAAGGCCGAGAAGAGTGTTCCAGTCGATGCCGAAGCGCTCGGGATAGTGGCCGAGATAGTGCTGGAGCATTCCTTCATCGAAGGCGTCGTGGCCTGCGGGAACGGGAGTATGCGTAGTGAAGAGGCCCGAAGCACGTACGAGCTCCATTGCCTCGCTGAAAGCCATCTTGCCTTCGGTCATATACTCGCGGAGTCTCTCGAGGCCTGCGAATGCGGCGTGGCCTTCGTTATAGTGGTAAATGGTGGGGTTGAGTCCGAGTACCCTCAGGGCCCTTACGCCACCTATTCCGAGCAGAATCTCCTGTTTGAGACGGTTCTCCCAGTCGCCACCGTAAAGCTGGTGGGTTATCTGACGGTCAGCATCGGAATTGGCCTCATAGTCGGTATCGAGCAGATACAGGTCGGTCCTTCCGACAGCCACTTTCCAGATGCGGGCGCGGAGTTCGCGTCCGGGGAGGGTGACATAAGTCGTAAGCCACTGTCCGTCTTCGCCGAGAACGGGTTCAGCGGGAATCTTGAGGAAGTCCTGCGCCTCGTATTCGGCCACCTGGTTGCCTGCGGGAGTAAGTTTCTGGGTGAAGTAGCCGTAGCGGTACAGAAGACCCACTGCGACGAGGTTCACGTTCATATCGGAAGTCTCCTTGAGATAGTCTCCCGCAAGAATTCCAAGACCGCCGGAATAGATCTTCAGCGAACTGTCAAGACCGTATTCCATACAGAAATATCCGACGGAGGGCTCTGTCCTCTCACTCTTGAGAGCCATATACGAATTGAAGTCGTCCATCACGGCCTTCAGGCGTTCAAGGAAATCCTGATTCTTTGCCAGCTGGTTGTAGCGCTTGAGGCTCACCTGGTCGAGGATGACCATAGGATTGTGGCCGGAACGGTGCCAGAGGTCGGCGTCAACCGACTTGAAGAGCGCCTTGGCATTGTCGTTCCAGCACCACCAGAGGTTCTTGCAAAGGGTTTCGAGCCCGCTCAGGGCTTCGGGGAGATGACGCGTCACACGGACGCTTTTCCAGGATGGTGTATCTGCCATATTGTATTATCTGCTTGAATATTTGTCGTTTACACGTATTATGAAGTCGCTCAGGACGTTCATATAGTTGATGAATGCCTCGTAGGGCGTGTTGTACGGGTTGAAATATTTGTGCATATCGCCGTCCGAGAAGAACTTGGTGCACATATAATAGAAGTGGTCGCTCTCCTGAAGATGTCCGTAGTCGGCCCAGAGTATGGGGTCGTTGAGAATGGCGAGCTTCTCTTCGAGCCTGTATATCTTATTGAACGCCTCGCTCTGGAGTTCGTTTCCAAGCCAGGCCGAAAGGTCACGCTCCTCGTCAGCCCACGAGATGGCGTTGGGAACGGAAAGTTCCGAAACGGCTTCGAGCGAAGATGCAGCCTGCGCGGGGGTGACGAAGTTCATACCCTTTGCGAGAACGGCGCCGGGGAGCGCCTTCATAAAATCGAATATGCCGCTGTCGGCGTCCTGATGCTCGCCAAAAGTCTCATAATCCATAAACAGGTTCACGATGTCGCCTTCGGCATCGTCAAGCCACTGAGCGAACTTGTCGGCGGTAAGGGGCCACTCGTTCCAGCCGCGGTCCGAAAAACGGAAAGCCATATCGTCACTGAGCTTGTAGTTGCGCAGGAGCAGTTTCTGCTCGGGGGCGATATCGTTGGAATAGACGTAGTTAGGCGAGCGCCATCCCATAATGTGGCGGGCGCCTTCGGTAAGCATCGTATTGAAGCCGAGCGACTGAACCTTGGCTCCGATGGTATCGGAATAGACGAGCTCGGTATTCCTGAATGTGACCGGAGTCACGCCGAAATGATCCACGATCGCAGCCTTGTGCTTGGCGACCTGGTGCTCGAATTCGGCCTCGCTGCCAAGAGCGGCAAGCGAGTGATAATATGTCTCGCAGAGGAATTCCACCTGACCTGTGGCGGCAAGCGCGCGGAAACTTTCTATCACCTCCGGAGCATAGCGGTCGAACTGCTCCAGAGCCGAACCCGATATGCTGAAGGCCACCTTGAAAGCACCTTTGCCGGCCTCTATCTGCCGCAGGAGCAGCTCGTTCATCGGGAGGTAGCACTTGGTGGCTATCCTCTTGAGGATGGTCCTGTTGGCGAAATCGTCATAATAATGGGAGTCCTTGCCGATATCGAAGAAACGGTAAAGCCTCAACCTTGTGGGCTGATGTACCTGGAAGTACATACAAATCTGTTTTCCCATATCCTTACTTTATTACTGATTCGTAAACCTTTTTCAATTTTGCCGTAGCGTGGTCCCATTTGAGGGCATTCACTTCCTCGAGACCCTGCGCAGCGGCGAATTCCGAGAGAGCCGGGTAGTTGAGCAGCGCGTAGATATCGTCCGCCATTGCATCCACGTCCCAGAAATCGACCTTGAACGCATACTTGAGCACCTCGGCCGCACCACTCTGGTTGGAGATGATGGAAGGCACGTTCGAGCGCATCGCCTCAAGGGGCGAAATGCCGAAAGGCTCGCTCACGGAAGGCATAATGTAGACGTCGCTCAGAGCGAACATCTTCTGAACCTCGCCGCCACGCAGGAATCCGGTGAAATGGAATCTGTCGGCTATGCCCAGACGTGCCACCTGCCTGATGGCGCGGTTCATCATATCACCGCTGCCGGCCATCACGAAACGCACGTTGGGCGTACGCTTGAGTACCTTGGCAGCAGCATCGATGAAGTATTCGGGGCCCTTCTGGAAAGTGATTCGGCCAAGGAATGTGACGACCTTGTCCTTCACTCCCCTCTCGACATCGAGATTCTCGCGGCCCGAGAAATCGACTGCGTTATGAACGGCAACCACCTTGTCGGGCGAGATGCCGTACTTGTTTATGACTATGTTGCGGGTAAGTTCCGAAACGGCAACCACCTTGTCGGCGGCTTCCATTCCACGCTTCTCGATTGCAAATACGCGGCTGTCGACCATATCGTCGGTTCCGCGGTCGAACGAGGTGGCGTGAACGTGAACTACAAGCGGCTTGCCGGTAAGTTCCTTGGCAGCGATTCCGGCAAGATAGGTAAGCCAGTCGTGTGCGTGGATAACGTCGAACTCTGAGCTGTGCTGCATTGCAATCGTACCGCCCACCTGGGCGTAGCGGCTCACCTCTTCGAGGAGGTTGGCGCCATACTTGCCCGAGAACTTGAACTTCTGGCCGAAGCCCACCGTGGTCTCGGTGCGCTGTTCGCGCTTCATCTTCTCTATGGCCTCGAAGTACTCTTCAGGCTCTACGTAGGGGACGATGTTGGAATCGACGTGTATGAACTTGACCTTGTCGAGGAACTCGTCCACGGTGCTGCTCACGTTGCGCACAGCCACGTCGCTGGCGTTGATGATAGTGGTGCAGGACTGGTCTTCGTCTCCGCTGGCGGAAGGCATCACGAAGATGGTCTCAACGCCGTTGTGCGCGAGGCCTTCGACTATACCCTTGCAGGCGGTGCCCAGACCTCCGGCAATGTGGGGAGGAAACTCCCAACCGAACATCAGCACTCTCATATCCTGTCCTCCTTGTATTTGTCAAGCAGATGGTCGGCGACCAGAAGCGCCGCCGTGCTCAGAGCCGATGAAATGGCTCCGTGGGCCTCGTGCGGGGGATCGCCGTCGTAAAGTTCCGAGAATGCGCCGACACCGTGCTTGCCGAGGTCTTCGAAGAAACCTTCGGTAAGCCACTCGGCCTTCTTCCAGAATGACTGGCCCTTCACGCGGAAGGCAACGTCGATATACTGTTCCAGAAGGAAGGTATGCGCACAACCGTTATGATAGGCGAGGTCGCGTTCTATCTGCGAACCTTCGTAAACTCCCTTGTATTTGATGTCGCGCGGCGAGAGGGTCCTTATGCCGCGGGCAGTCACCAGTTCGCCGTCGATGACACGCAGGATCAGCGGGTGCAGTTCCTCCTCTACCGGAGAATACTTTACCCAGAGGGCATAGAGCTGATTGGGGCGGACTTCCATATTGCGGCCGTTCGCGTCAACGTAGTCGGCCAGATAGCCGGCCCGTTCGTCGAAGAAGGTGGGCGTGAAGTTCTCTCGTACGAGTTCCGCGATGGCGGACCACTTCTTTTCGAAGCCGCCGGCCTTGGAACCGTACTTGCGCTCCATCTCGAGGGCGAAGCAGATGGTATTGTACCACAGCGCGTTGGTCTCGACCTGGTAACCGGCCCGTTCGGTAACCGCACGACCGCCTATGTAGGCGTTCATCCAGCTCAGCGCGACTCCGTCCATCTGAGCCCAGAGCAGGCCGTTGGGCTGCATTGCGACCTCGCGGCGTTCGCCGGGCAGATAGCTGTCGAGTATGTTCTTGATGACGTGTCCGTATTTCTTCCAGACCGCGGCCTCGGATGCGCCGTAGTCGATGTATGCCTGCAGGGTGCTGGCCATATAGAGCGGAGCCTCCACCTGGGTTGTACGCCTTGTCAGACGTTCCTGCTCGTCGGCGATGAGGTTGTCCAGTATCTCCTCGAACTGGGCGGGGCTGTGCAGGCCGTACAGGGTCAGGCCGGGAAGGGCCTCGAGCGTCTCGCGCAGAAGGCCGCTGTACAGCCACGAATAGCCGGCTTCGATCTTACGGCGGCCGTTATGGTTCGTGACGAGGGTCGAAGCGCAGGCCTCGAGCTGGTCGTGATGTCCTTCGATGCGGGGCATCGTGGCAAGGGCGGCATTGTACTCGCGGGTGAACGAAGCGGGGCGTTCTTCAACCTTGCCTACCGAGAGGATGACCGAACCTTTGGTGCCGAGTTCGAGTTCGAACCAGCCGGGCATCAGCAGGTCTTCGCGGCAGTCGAATCCGCGCCTGTACTCGTCGCTGTAGGTAATGTTCATATTCCAGCAGGGAGCGTGATGATACTCCGACTTGCGGGAAAGCTGGAGGAACAGGTTGGGGAAACCGGCATACTCGCGGTACGAGACTCCGCCTTCCGCCTCGTCGAAAGAGGTGTTCGCAGCGTCGTTGCGATGCGTAAGGTCGTGGATATTGCGGAACGCTATCAGAGGTTTGAGCTGGAGCTTCACCTTTGCGGGAGCCTCCAGAAGTTCATACTTGATGAACAGCCTGTCCTTGTCGCGGCAGAGGAGAAGGGACTTCCTGAACACGACCTGCCCCACCTTGTAGGTTATGCAGGGCACCGGGTCGGCTTCGTAGTCCACAACATACTTGTGGCCACGGGGCTCATAGATGTCTCCGTAGCAATGGATGCCCAGGTTGAACTGTTTCCCGTCCACCACAAGTGTCTCGTCGACAGAGGAGAGGAGCAGGAAGCGGTCACCCCCGAAGCGGTCGAGCGTCACGGCGAAAAGGCCGTGGTAGCGGCGCGTGTTGCAGGTCACGATGGACGTGTTGCAATAAGCTCCGGTACGCCCGGCGCAGATGATCTCGCGCTTAAGCGAGTAAGCGAGATTCACCAGTTCCGATTTGTTGAACTTCAGAAATGCCATATTTCTATTATTCTTTATACAACACCAGAGCGCACCTGCTTGGCAGGTACAGCTTCAGTGTATTATTTCCGGTGGTTGTGTGTGCTTCCGCGCTTTGAAGCCTGTCAAAGCCGCCGAAGCGTTTTTCATCTGAATTGAAGGCCATCCGCCAAAGGCCGGAGGGAGCCGCGAACTCATATCCTTCGTACGAATTCACGGGGTTGAAATTCAGCGCAAAGATAACATCTGCGCGCTTGAAAACCAAAACTTTGCTCTGGTCGTCGCACTGCAGGCATTCAGGCACGCTTTCGAGCAGATTGCGACCGCGCAGGAAATGCACCAGAGCGGCATCGAACGCTTCGAGCCCGGCATAGCGCAGATCCGGATTGTCGGCAAGGCTCCACTGCCTGCGGGCATATTTGTACGACCAGCCGTTCCCCTCGCGCGGGAAGTCTATCCACTCCGGATGGCCGAATTCGTTGCCCATGAAGGTCAGGTATCCGCCCCCGGCCGTTGCCGCCGTTACGAGGCGTATGAGTTTGTGTAGGGCCACTCCCCTCTCCACGGTCAGATTGCGGCTGCCCGTCTGCATCCCGTAGTACATCTCCTTGTCCATAAGGCGGAAGATGATGGTCTTGTCGCCCACCAGCGCCTGGTCGTGGCACTCGGCATAGGAGACGGTACGCTCGTCAGCACGCTTGTTGGTGAGTTCCCACCATATCGAGCCCATACTCCACTGCTCGTCAGGGAGTTCCTTTATCCACTTTATCCAGTGGTCGGCTATGCCCATCGCCATACGGTAGTCGAAGCCCACGCCGCCCGCTTCTATCGGTGCGGCAAGGCCCGCCATTCCGCTCATATCCTCCGCTATGGTTACGGCACCGGGCAGGATGTCGTGCACAAGCAGGTTGGCAAGGGCGAGGTATGTGATTGCGTTTTCGTCCACGCCGTTACCGAAATACTGGCTGTACGAGCCGAAGTCGGTTTCGAGGCCGTGGTTCCAGTACAGCATAGATGTCACGCCGTCGAAGCGGAAACCGTCAAGCCTGTATTCCTGCATCCAGAACTTGCAGTTCGAAAGGAGGAAGTGCAGGGTCTGAGGCTTGCCGTAATCGAAGCAGCGGCTGTCCCAGGCGGGATGATGCCCCTGCCATCCGTCGTAGAAATAGAGATCTTCGCGTCCGTCGAAGCGGCTCAGGCCTTCGGCTTCGTTCTTTACCATATGCGAATGGACAATGTCCATCACCACGGCTATGCCGCGGCTGTGGGCGTCATCCACCAAGGCCTTGAACTCTTCGGGCGTACCGAAACGAGAACTCAGGGCGAAGAAATTCGACACCTGGTAGCCGAACGATCCGTAGTACGGATGTTCCTGAAGAGCCATTATCTGTATCACGTTGTAGCCAAGGCGCGCCACCCTCGGAAGCACGTCGCGGCGGAAGTCTTCGAACGTTGCCACGGCCTCCTTTTCGCCGCTCATACCAATATGGCACTCATAGATGAACGGTGCGCCCTTGAGGCCGGTAGCCTTGTGACGCCAGCGGTAGGGTTCGGCGGGCTGCCAGACCTGGGCGCAGAATACCTTCGATTCGGGGTCCTGGACCACGCGCCTGGCATAGGAAGGAAGCCTTTCGGCACCGCCTCCGCTCCATTCTATCCAGAGTTTGTAAAGCTGGCCGTGGTGCAGGAAGAAGTCAGGAAGGGTGATTTCCCAGTCGCCGTTGCCGCAAGGCTGGAGCCTGTAGCCTTCGGTACGCTTCCAGTTGTTGAACTCGCCTATCAGATAGATTCTGGTGGCATTCGGAGCCCACTCGCGGAAGACCCAGTGGCCTTCCTCGAAATGCAGGCCGTACCAAAGGTGGTTGTTGAAGCAGGACGAGAGTCTTTTCTTACGGCCAAGAAGAGTCCTCCGGCACGCTTCGATGCGGTCGTGGCGGGCGTCGATGGCGTCCTTGAAGGGCTCAAGCCAGGGGTCGTTCTCGTAAATGCGCTTCATCATTGCAGAGAGTCTATGGTGCTGCGCCTCTCTCGAAGGTATTCCCTGCAGCGCGAGATCAGCTCGTTCGAGCGTTCTATGCAGGCATCAATTTCCGAGAGGGCCGTCGCAGGGTCCTCGACCTTCTTTGCAAGAGCTTCCAGCTCGGCAAGTGCGCCGGCGTAGTCGAATTCCTTATTCTTTGCCATTGTTGACACTATCTATCGTTGCCGTGACGCTGCCGTCACGGAGCATTATACTTACTTTATCTCCCTCGTTCAGAGCCGAGACGCTGCGCGCAACCATTCCACGCGCATCGAGAAGAAGTGAATAGCCTCTCTCCAGGAGCTTTCGCGGATCGGCGGCCAGAATGCGGGCCTGAAGGGTGTCGAGCCGCGCTTCCTGAAGCAGCACTTTGCCAAGAAAAGCCTGCCTGAGGCGCTCTCCGAGCGAGGTAATGTGCTCGTCCTCGGCGGTGTAGATGTCTATGAAGAAGTCGGCAAGCGCGGTGGGAGTCTTGAAGAACTGGCGCGCAACCATATCGGCCACGTGGTAGTCGCGGTCGTGGCCTATTGCCGTGAAGACCGGCAGCGGGCACGAAGCGAGTGCGGCGCAGATGGAATAGTCGTCAAAGCAGGCCAGATCGGTGTTCGACCCGCCTCCCCTGAGCACAAGCAGGGCATCGAGCGAAGAGTCGAGCGACGCCCTCTGAACAGCCTCGCAGATGCTGCGCGGTGCGCCGAGCCCCTGCATCGAGGCTTCGAAGAGCACGAGTTCGAAAGCGAAGCCGTAAGCGTTTTCAAGCAGATGGCGCTGGAAATCGCCCCAGCCTGCGGCGTCGGGAGCGGTTATCACTCCGAGCCGGTATGGCAACTGAGGCAGCGCGAGTTCCTGCTGCGCGTCCATCAGCCCCTCTTCGGTAAGCCGTTCGATTGTCTTGCGACGCTGTAGTTCGGAATCTCCTTCGGCTCCTTCGAGCGGAGCCAGGTCGTTGATTATCAGGCTCAGGCCGTAAAGCTCGGAATAGTTAACTCCCACGCTCGCGGCAATCTGCTGGCCGGATGCAAGTGGAACGCCCGCCGCTTCGCGGTAGAAGGCCGAAAGCATCGTGTAAACGCCCGACCAGATGATGGCCTTGACCTTGGCCTTCTGCAC
Organism: Candidatus Cryptobacteroides aphodequi; assembly: GCA_018065265.1. Lineage (GTDB taxonomy): Bacteria > Bacteroidota > Bacteroidia > Bacteroidales > UBA932 > Cryptobacteroides > Cryptobacteroides aphodequi. Next base: position 69,776 of record JAGHTP010000010.1, read on the forward strand.
TCCGTTTTCGCTCTGGACGAGTTCCAGATAACAGTGGCCGTTGCTGCGGACCTGCATCTGAGCCACCTCAGCCTTCACAATGACAGGCTCGCTGAAGAGCTCCGAAAGCCCTTCTTTGATCTGCCTTTGCAGGGTGAGAAGGTCGATGCAGTCGTCCATAGGCTTTTTTATTTTGCTTCGGGCACTCCGCCCATCTCTTCTATGACGGCCGTGCCTTCGGTTACAAGGATGCGGATTTCGGCGGCGCCGGTGCTCTCGAAGCTGTAGGTATGGGCGCCGACTCCGTCCTTGCTGCCCTTGTAGAGGGTGTAGAACAGGCCGCCGCCGTTGGTGTAGCGGACTTCGAAGCTGCAGTCGGTCTCGGAGCCCCAGGCCACATCGATATGGTCGACCTTGGAATCGGGAACAAGCTTGAGGGTAAGGTCGTCACCCTTGCGCAGTTTGACAGGGAACTTGCGGGCGGCATCGGCGGCCGCTGCCCCTTCACCGGTAACGACAAAGCTGTCCTTGAGCCTGATATCCTGCGAAGACGCACCGACGAGCACTTCGAATTCACCGGGCTCGACAACCCTGCGGAAGTCGCGGTCAAGAAGGCTCATCGCCTTGCCATCGAGGCTGAAGTTCACCTCCCTGGTTTCACCGGGCTCGAGATGAAGCCTTTCGAAACCGCGGAGCTGACGCTCGTAAACGGTAATGCTGCTGATGCAGTCGTGCAGATAAAGCTGCACAACCTCATCTCCGGCCATCTTGCCGGTATTGGTCACTTTGAATCTAACATCCACGCTGCCGCCGGCAGGAATCTCCTTCGCCGAAAGGCTGAGGTCGGAATATTCGAAAGTCGTATAGCTCAAACCGTAGCCGAAATCGTAGAGTGCGCCGTGAACGCGGCTCTGGCTGCCGTCGGGGCCGGGCTTGGTGTAGCCGTCAACCTGTGAATTGGGCTTGAACGGGAAGTTGAAAGGAATCTGGCCGACCGAGCGGGGGAAGGTGACGGTAAGTTTTCCGCCGGGGTTATACTCGCCCAGAAGGGCTTCGGCAACCGCAGTGCCTCCGTGTGTTCCGGGGTACCAGGCTTCGAGTATCGAATTGACATTGGCGTCGGCCCAGTTGATCGAGAGCGGACGGCCGTTGATGAGAACGAGCACCACGGGCGTGCCGGTGGCGACGACTTTCTCAAGCAGACGCTGCTGGCTGAGCGGCAGATCGAGGCTTGAACGGCTGCGGTTCTCGCCGCAGGTGCGGTAACTTCCACCGAGCACCACGACAGCCACATCGCTGCGCTTTGCGGCCTTGACGGCTTTGGCGGCCATCTTTGTCTCGGCCTTCGTGGGAGTGTCGGCAATGAGTTCAGTATTCGGCCAGTCGGGCTCGGTAATCTCGCATCCGCGCTCATAAACGACTTCCGCCTTGTCGGCAAGAGCCTTGCGCAGGCCGCCGAGCACCGTAACGGCTTCGGTAGCCTGAGGGCCGTAGTGGCAATGCACGAAGTTCTCCTCATCGGCGTTGGGGCCTATGACAGCCACTCTCTTGAGTTTTGATGCGTCGAGGGGCAGAAGGCCGTCGTTCTTCAGGAGGACGAGGCTCTCGCGCGAAGCTTTCAGGGCCCACTCGTTGTTTGCCGGACTGTTCACGGTCTCGTCGGCGAGCTTGTAGTCAAGCTGATAGGGTTTGTCGAAAAGGCCCACGATGAACTTGACCCTGAGGATGTCGGCCACCCTCTCGTCGATAACCGACATAGGTATGCGGCCTTCCTCGACCAGTTCACGCAGCGGCAGCACGTAGCTGTCGGGGCTGCGGAAGGTGCAGCGCACGTTAAGACCGGCCATAACTGACTGATATACAGACTCCTTCATATTGGGAGTCACCTTGTGCTTCGAATGCAGATACTCCACGGCGTCGGAGTCGGAAACCACGTATCCGTGGAAGCCCATATCCTCGCGAAGCCTTTCATAAAGCCAGTAATGACTGCCTTCGACGGGCTCTCCGTCTATGTCATTGTACGAGCACATGAGGCCGAGAAGACCCGCACGCTCGATTACTTCGCGCCAGGGGTAAAGATGTATGTTCTCAACTTCGTGAGGCCCGATCTGAGGGTCCACGCGGGCCATACCCTCGCGGGCGCCCTTGCAGTTGGAATATGCCAGGAAGTGCTTCGATGTCGCTACAACCTTGCCTTCGGACTGCATTCCGCGCACCATCTCGACGCCGAGTTCGGCAACCAGGAAGGGACTCTCGCCGTAAACTTCTTCGTAACGGCCCCAGCGCTGGTCGCGGCCTACGTCGAGGATGGGAGCATAGACATTCGTGTAGCCGAGGAGCCTGCCCTCGCCGCCGGTGATTTCACCGACCTTTCCTATGAGTTCGCGGTCCCAGGTATGGCCAAGGCCAAGCTGGGTAGGGAAATTGGTTGCGATATACGATTCCACTCCGCGGATTCCCTCGTTCGTGAAATCGACGGGAATGCCGAGCCTTGTCTGCTCTACGAAGAACTGCTGTACCTTGTTGATTGCCCAGGCGTGCTTCGAAGCCGGCCAGATATATTCGGCACCGGCTCCCTGGGTAGGTCTTCCGTTCACTCCGGAAAAACCGTTCAGGTGCTCGTCGATGGCACCGATGCCATCCTTCCAGAGCCTTTCGCTCCACTCGGGTGTGGGCAGATGGTCCCGCAGCACACGGCCATAACCGTAGAGGGTGACCATCTGACAGGTCTTTTCCTCGAGGGTCATCTGCGAAAGAAGGTCGGCGATGCGTTCGTCAAGAGCAGCGGCGGGGTCTTCATAGACATCCTTGACACCATTCTTGTTGAAATCGACCCAACCATCGTGGTAAATTTCACCGGTTCCGATTACTTCGTAACTGCTGTAATCGATGTTCTGCGTGTCCGCCGTGAGCGCTGTGGCTCCGGCGAGAGAGAGGGCAGCGACTGCTGCAAGGGAATATATCTTTCTGAGTGTCATTTTGTCGTTCGGGCAGGGCCACTCGGGCCGGGATTATTTCTGGCGGCAGAAAATCTGCACGGGACAGCCGCAGAGGTCGAAATGCTCGCGAAGCTGGTTCTCAAGGAAGCGCTTGTACGGGTCCTTGATGTACTGAGGAAGGTTGCAGAAGAACGCAAATGCGGGGAATGCAGTAGGCAGCTGGGTGATGTACTTGATCTTCACGTACTTTCCCTTCCATGCAGGAGGAGGAGTCTCCTCGAGTATTGGCAGAAGCGCCTCGTTCAGGCGGGCCGTTGAAATCTTGCGGCGGTAGTTCTCGCAGACTCTGGCAACTGCGTCGAGCACATCCTGGATGCGCTGCATCTTTACTACCGATGTGAACACGATGGGCACGTCAGTGAAAGGTGCGATACGCTCACGCAGCGAGCGTTCATACTCCTTGAGCGTGTTGCTATCCTTGATGAAGAGGTCCCACTTGTTCACAACCAGCACGCATCCCTTGCGGTTCTTCTGGATCAGGTTGAAGATGTTCATATCCTGGGCCTCCATACCGGTGGTGGCATCTATCATCATAACACACACATCGCTATGCTCTATGGCGCGGATGCTGCGCATTACCGAATAGAACTCGAGGTCTTCGTGAACCTTGCTCTTGCGGCGTATACCTGCGGTATCGACCAGCATGAACTCGTGGCCGAACTTGTTGTAATGGGTCTCGATGGAGTCGCGCGTGGTGCCGGCAACGGGAGTCACGATGTTGCGCTGCTCACCGAGCAGGGCGTTCGTGATGGACGATTTGCCCACATTTGGTTTGCCCACGATAGCGATTCTGGGGAGATCGGCGTAAGGGTCCTCCTCCTTTGTCTCCTCAGGAAGGATGCGGACAATCTCGTCCAGCAGGTCGCCGGTTCCGGAGCCGTTGGCTGCAGATATGCTCCATATCTCACCGAGACCGAGGCTGTAGAACTGGTATGCGTCGTACTGCTTGTCACCGCTGTCCACCTTGTTCACACACAGGACCACAGGCTTTTTGCTACGGCGGAGGACATCAGCAATCTCGGAATCGTAATCGGTCACTCCGGTAGCCGCCTCAACCATGAACAGAACGGCGTCCGCCTCGTTTATGGCTATCTGCACCTGTTCGCGGATAGCGGATTCGAACACGTCCTCGGAATTGGTCGTGTAACCACCTGTGTCCACTACGGAGAACTCTCTTCCGCACCACTCACAACGGCCGTAGTGACGGTCGCGGGTCACGCCCGCGGTATCGTCCACAATGGCCTGCCTCATTCCCACCAGACGGTTGAAGAGGGTTGATTTGCCGACATTCGGCCGGCCGACTATCGCTAATAGACTCATACGTTGAATTTACAGTCACGGCAGGCCTCTTCCGTGCCCCTGGCCTTGCAGTGCGTGCCGTGCAATTCGGCATCCTCGTCCTTGAAGCAGCGGATTCCGCGCTTTTGCATCTCTTCGTTCGAGCCCACGTCGTACTTCGGGAACTCACCGTCCTTCTTCAGAAGGAAGATGCACATCCCGGCTATGCCGAGGGCCAGAATCACTGCCGCTGCAAGGAAAGTTACCATTGTTGAACAAAAACTATCTGTCGAACTCCGGGCTGATAGGCTCGTAGTTGTAAACCTTGTCGATTATGCTTGCGAACACACCGGCCATAGAGACGATACGAATCTTGCTGTCGTCCGCAAGTTCCGGATGTGGTACCGAGTCAGTGATGTACACCTCGCTGAGGGCAGACTCGTGAATACGTTTCACGGCTTCGCCACTGAGAACTCCGTGGCTGGCGCAGGCACGTACCGAATTCGCGCCCTGTTCGAGCAGCAGATTCGCAGCCTTGCAGAGGGTGCCGGCAGTATCGATCATATCGTCGATGATGAACACGTCCTTGCCTTCTATGTCGCCGATGGCGGTGATGTTGGCGACCACATTGGCCCTCTCGCGAGTCTTGTGGCAGACAATCATCGAGGCGTCCAGAGCGCGCGCATACACTGCGGCCTTCTTGGCACCACCCATATCAGGAGCCGCGATCGCCAGGTTCGGGAGTTTCATATCCCTGATCATAGGGATGAACACCTTCGAGCCGTACACGTGGTCGACGGGGATATCGAAGAAGCCCTGTATCTGGTCGGCGTGCAGGTCGCAAGTCATCACGCGGTCAGCACCTGCGGCGTGAAGAAGATTTGCCACCAGCTTGGCTCCGATGGCCACACGCGGACGGTCCTTTCGGTCCTGGCGGGCCCATCCGAAATAGGGCATTACCGCAATGACCGTGTCGGCTGATGCCCGCTTCGCAGCATCGATGCTGAGCAGGAGTTCCATCAGGTTGTCTGCGGGCGGAATTGTAGACTGGATGATATACACAGTCGCGCCGCGGACGCTCTCATTGAACTGCGGCTGGAATTCTCCGTCGGAGAACTTGTCGCACACAAGGGCTCCGAGTTTCATTTCGGGGCTGCCTGCCGGGGCATTGGCATTGAGGGCATCAATTACTTTCAGGGCGAAATCGCGGGATGCGCCGCAGGCGAAAATCGCCATCCTGTGAGTGTGGATCATTGGGTTAGAGTGTTAAGGATCTTGCCTATGTAATCAAGTATTTCTTCCCGTCCGAGGCCGGACTGGGCTGAACTTGCAAAGTATGGAGGGAGGGTCTCCCAGTCGCGAAGCAGAATCTGCTCGTCGCGCGCGAGCTGGGCCTTGAGCACATTGGGGCCCTGTTTGTCGCACTTCGTGAAGATGATTGCGCAGGGGATGCCGTTCTCGCCGAGTTCCGAAAGAAAGTCGACGTCTATCTTGCCGATGTCGTGACGCGAGTCGACCAGCACGAAGAGCATCACCAGTTCCTGGCTGTTGTGGATGTAGTCACGGATGAGGGCCTTGAGTTCGTCACGGCCTTTCTGCGACATCTGGGCATAGCCATAACCCGGCAGATCGACCAGATACCAGCTGTCGTTGATGAGGAAATGATTGACGAGTTTGGTCTTGCCCGGGGTGGACGAGGTCATCGCCAGCTTGCCGTTGCGGCAGAGCATATTAATGAGGCTGCTCTTCCCCACGTTCGAACGCCCTATGAAAGCGAACTCGGGGAGCCTGCGGGCAGGTCTCTGGCCAACTCTCGTGGAGCTTCCGGCAAATGTTGCGCTGGTTATCTTCATACTATTCCCGGCACCGGTTGCGCGCATTTTGCCGCATTCCCGGACCTTCGCGCAAATTTAACGAAAATCCCGCACATTTCCGCTAATGCGGAACGCTTATCCCGCGAAACTTGTTTTTCTGCTTCGCTGCGCCTGGAGGGCGGACCGGCAAAACTGTATTTTGCAATACAATGCTTTACCAGAGGTGGCGGGATGCCGGGGGCGCGGGTAGCGTGGTGAGCGATTTTGAGCGAAGCGGATTAAGTCGAGCATGAGACGGAAGGCCGGTTGCGCGCAGCGCAATTGCGAGCATGTCTGAGCACGTAGTGCGAGTTGCGCAGTCAAAGGCCTTCCGGCCACGCGAGACCCGCGTCGCGAAGCATGAGCGAACCTGCGACCGCGCCCCGGCATCCCGCCACCGGCTGAAAGGTGCTGCCGCGCTCCGGCTCCACGTTGCCTCGGCAGCGCACCAGGTATCTGCGAACGGACGGAGTGATGTAATCAGTCCTGTTCTCACACAAAGAGCGGAGTTTTACGACTTTGGGCCTGTTTTCCGTAAAACTCGGGGTTGTCGAGCGGAGTTTTACGATTTTGAGGCCTTTTTTCGTAAAACTCGGAGCCGAAGAGCGGAGTTTTACGACTTTGAGGCCTTTTTTCGTAAAACTCCTAGTTGAAGAGTTGAGGCAGCACCACCGCCGCGCGAAAGCGATGCGCGGCGGTTACAGGCGCGGCTGTGGTGGGCTCTGGGGAACGGCCCTCCTCGCCACGCCTGTTGCCTAGTCGGCCGGGACCTTCCTTGAAAAAAAGCTCAGATCAAGGACGGAGGCAGAACAGGTAGCGAAGCGGGAAGGATGGAGCGCGAAGCGCGGAAGTTTTGCTCCCGGCCCGCCCTACAGGCGCGGCGGCGGGGGTAAAAAGACCGATTCTGCCCCCCCGCAGCTTGCTTTTTCGGCACGGCGGGGGCAAAAAGACCGGTTTCGCCCCCCGCTAAGCGGGGTAGCGGATGGTGAAACAGGCGCCGCCGAGCAGAAGGCTGCGCGAATACGAGATGGTAGCGTTGCAGTTCTCGAGAATCGAACGCGAAATGGCAAGTCCGAGGCCACTGCCGCCGCTCTTTGTCGTGAAATTCGGCGTAAAGAGCTTTGCAACGTTCTCCTCGCCGACTCCCGGGCCGCAATCCTCCACGACAATGTCGTAGTAGCCTTCTTCGGAAGATCTGCGAAGCGAAACCGCCACGTGCACATCACCGCCGGCGCCCTCGCAAGCCTGCACGGCATTGCTGAGCAGGTTCACTATCACACGGGTCAGCTGAGGCTTCGGGCCCCTGACAGTCACATCCTCCAGACCGATGTACTCAATCACAGAACCGGGACGTGACTCGAAGAGCGATATCTCCTCTTTGAGAAGTTTATCAAGCGCTATCTCCACGGGCTCCTCGGTATAGAGTTTCGCGAACGTCGAGAACTCATTGGCGGTATCGGAAAGCACATCGATGTGGTCCAGAAGAACACCAGCCGCCTTCTCGAACTTCTCCTCCCAGTCGGGATCGCCATTCTGCTTGAGACGTATGAGGCGCTGGATCTGCAGCTTCATCGGCGTAAGCGGGTTCTTGATCTCGTGCGCCACCTGACGGGCCATCCCCGACCAGGCCTTGTCGCGCTCTGCCTGTGCCAGTTTGCGTGTGCTTTCGCCCAGTTCGCGTACCATTCGGTTGTACGAATCCACAATCGAGGAAATCTCATCCTTGCGGTCGTATTCGATGTATTCAAGCGAATCGAGGTCGGCCGAAACCATCTTCGCACCCATATCGTAAAGCGGCGCGAACATCCTGTCCAGTATCTTTCCCGTAAGGAAGAATGCAACCAGAAGCAGCAGGAGGAACACCGTCATAATGGTGGCAAGGTGCATCACGGCGTCGCTTTCGAAGTCGAAATCGCCACCGGAATACAGGCACGAGGCCACGGCCAGAAGCTGTCCGTCAGGGCCGGTTACCGGAGCGTAAAGAGCGTGGATATGTTCGGAGCCGGCAGCGGAATGGGACATCGCAACGCCCTTGTGGCGATGGACTATCTGCTCGAACGGCTCCCTTTCCATACGGCTGCTGCGGCTGAGCTTTTCGTACGACATAGGCGTCGTAGTCATATACAGACGGCCGTCGGTACGGTAGATCGAAAGATCGGAGTTGGTATTATCGCCAACCTTGCGCAAACTGTTGAACAGGTCTCGTCTATTCAGAAGGTCGAGCGACGCCACATTGCCGAGTTCCTCATCGAGCATCACGCGCACGGTGTTCATCTTTTCGGTAAGGAGCTTGCGGGAATTGGCCTCGTTGCGCTGGTACACGAAAATGACGCTCACGGTCGCAAGCGCCGCCAGCGTAAGCATCAGCGAGAACATCACCACGGCTGAAATGCGGGTGCGGAAATAGCTGCTCCTCCGCCCGTTCGCGCGGCCATAGCCTATGCGGAAAAGGCTCGAAGCGCCGAAAAGCATCAGCGAGAGCAGGATCAGGGCTACCAGCACGCGGTATCCGCTGTTCGCGGGGCGCGAAAGTATCATCAGCGCGCCTTCATCCAGCCTCGTGAAGAAGTGGATATAGCCGCCGTATTCGAAGAAATCGCGTCCGCTGTTGAACGAAGGGTCGTAAAGATTGTCGGCGAGCACGCTCGGGTAAACATAGTTCCCGCGGTAGAACTGGCGCTCCATCCCCTCGTACTTGGCGAACGAATAGCGCGGCGGCACCAGCGACGTGCGCGGAGCCAGATTGTCGCCCGTACCCTGGCGGTGCATTCCGGCCTTGGGATCGAGCGTTATGGTGACATTGCTTATGCCTGTGAACTCGCCGTAATAGATGAACGAAGCCCGGTAACGGCACTGTCCTCCGGCTGCCGGAGAATAATGGAAGCGCGAAGCCGGGGCTATGGGTTCGCCCTCGGAAGCCTGTGGCTCGGAACCGATCGATATGAGTATGTCATACGCGCCGGCAACCTGACCCAGATAAGACGAGATGATGCGCGAGGCGACCATCTGCGAAGGATTGTCCATATCGAGCGACAGGGCTATCAGAGGATCGGACGCAATGCGGTTCTCAATATTCAGGAGCTGCCTTTCGAGCGGGATGTTTCGTTCAGCGGAAAGCCTGTCCGCCCATCCTGCGACCCGGATCTTCTCGGCCCCGAAGCCAAAGTGCCCGGCCGAAAGGGTGATGACCGTGGCGCAAAGGAGCGAAAACAGAATGCGCGAACGTGTCGAGAACGCTTCGAAGCGGCCTGTGAGCTGCAGGAGCATAGGCATGCACAGCGACAGAAGGACCAGCGAGAAGAGCACCATTGCGCTGTGCAGGTCGAGCTGATTGATCTTGTAAAGCTCCAGATTGACATCGGTCGCAGATATTATATCCCTGACGGAAAGGGCGATGAACCAGGGCACGCAGAGTGCCAGCAGGCCCATTATTATTACGAGCATATGGCGCGAAGGACGTCCTTCGACCCTCTGCCAGATATCGCGGCGGGCCTGGTACAGGAACAGCACCATCAGGAAAAGCGCCGCGCTTAAGATCAGAAAACGCCAGATGGCGCTGTCGGGCATATGCGCCGGGACAACCAGCGAAAGCGCGAAGGCCGATACGAACGATATTCCTATCCCGAACAGCGAACGGGGAAGAGTCCTTTTGCCAACGCCCACCCACAAGAGCGCCGCTGCAACGAAAAGAAGGGTTGCAAGCAGATACAGGGGGAACGAGACGTTCCTGTTACGGGCCTCATCGGGAAGAGAGATGCAGAACTGCGGTATTCCCGCCACCTTCACGATCACACCGCCCTCGACAGCGGACGGGCTGATGACATAGCGACGGGCCAGATTCTCGATTCCGAAGCCGGCGAATATCTTGACCGAACCGCCTGAAATATCCTCGCGTCTGAAAACGAAGGGCTTGCCGCCCATCATCTTGAAGCTGTATTCCGTCGAAGCGTCAAGCAGTGGCGAACGCTGGTACTGCTGACCGCGGATGAAACGCTGGAAACTGCCGGCCGAACTGATGTCATCGTTCATCACCGGGAAACGACCCAACCATTGCTGGAGAGTGTCGGCGGCATAGCGGTAAATCACGAAGTCCTCGCGCAGAGCAGTGCGTTCGTCGAGCATTCCGGCAGCGGAGCGGCGCACAAGCCGGTCGAGTTCCGCGGAGCGCCTTTCGATGCCACGTTCAATCCTGCGGGCGGCAGGCTTCAGAGACGACTGACCTCCGTTCCAGATGAACGAACCCGCCGCAGCCAAAAGACCGGCGGCGAGCAGAACAAGGGTCACAATGCGCAAGGATTGCTGTTTCATTCGTGGTGATAGCTTTCGCCCTTGATTATGGTAAAAGCGCGGTACAGCTGTTCTACAAAAATCGTGCGCACCATCTGGTGCGAAAAAGTCATCGGAGAAAGGGACATCTTCGAGTCGGCACGCTCATAGACCCCGGTGCTGAAACCGTACGCTCCGCCAATGACGAAGACAAGGTCGCGGCCGGCATTGGCCTTCTGCTGGATGTACGCCGCGAACTCGATGCTGCGCATCTGGGCGCCGTGTTCGTCAAGCAGAACGACATAATCCTGGGGACGGAAACGACGCAGAAGGAGTTCGCCTTCCTTCTCTTTTATCTGCTCCTGACGGAGCGAAGAGACCCCCTTCAGTTCGGGAATTTCGACAATCTCGAAGGGTATATAGTGGCGAAGCCTGGAAGCGTACACTTCCAGGCCTTCGGCCACCCACTTGATGTCGGTTTTACCTACAGTTATGAGGGTAATTCTGATAGAGCTCTAGACTCTCTGGCCGTAAGTACGGTCGGTTGTGTTGACTGTGATGACGTCACCTTCGTGAATGAAGAGAGGAGCCATGATGCGGGCGCCTGTCTCGAGGGTGATCTCCTTGAGTGCTGATGTGCTGGCGGTGTTGCCTTTCACTGCATCGGGAGCTTCGGTAACGGCGAGGGTAACGTATGTGGGAAGTTCGCAGGTAAGACACCTTTCGTCCTCACCGGTAACGAACATCATCTCAACGTGCTGGCCTTCCTTCATAAGGTCGGAGTTGTCAACGACCTCGCGGGGGAGTTTGATCTGCTCGTATGTCTCTTCGTGCATGAAGTTGAAACCGTCCTCTTCGCCATAAAGGAACTGATAGGGACGCCTCTCGACTTCGATGACATCAATCTTCGCACCTGCGGTGAAGGTATTCTCGAGGATACGTCCGTTTTCGAGGTTACGGAGCTTGGTTTTCACGAATGCGGGGCCCTTGCCGGGTTTAACGTGCTGGAACCACACGATCATACAGGGTTTTTCGTTGAACTTGAGATAAAGTCCGTTCTTAAAGTCAGCTGTTGTTGCCATATATACGTATAATATTAAGTTACAAATCGCGCAAAGATAACAAATTATTGCAGATTCTCAATGTGGGCGGCCACTTTCTCCAGCAGCCACCGGGGAGTCGAAGTCGCCCCGCACACGCCCACCGTGTCATCGGCCCTGAAGAAGGCCGGGTCTATCTCGGTCTCGTCCTTCACGTGTACGGTGCGTATGTTGGCCTGACGGCAGATGCCGCTCAGCACGCGTCCGTTCGAAGAGTTCCGGCCCGCGACGAACACTACCACGTCGTGGCTGCGGGCGAATTCCTGCAACTGGCTGTGACGGGAACGCACCTGCGCACAGATGGTTTCGTGCAGAACCGCGCGGGGCCGCGCGTCGCGTATCATACTGCAGGCCGAAGCGTAATCGACCGGACTCATAGTGGTCTGCGAGAACACTTCCGGCGCCTCCTCCAGGCCGGGAAGCAGAGTCTGCAGCTCCTCGAGGCTCTCGAACACCACAGCGCGCGGGTTCTGGCCCAGCAGGCCGAGCACTTCCGGGTGTCCCTTCTTTCCGAAGATAAGCACCTGAGCGTCGGCGGCCGCAATGCTTTTCTGAATATTGAGCACAACCGGACAGGTACAGTCTATGATGTTGAAGCCGAGGTCGCGCAGACGCTCGTACACACGCGGAGGCTGGCCATGGGCACGGATAAGCACCGTCTCCCCCGCCGCCGAGGACATCTCCTCCAGGTCGTCTTCGTCCAGAGGAACCAGGCCGAGGGCGCCGAGCCTCTCGAGTTCGGACCCGTTGTGCACAATGTCGCCGAGCGAGTAAAGACGCTCGTGCGAGCAGAGATAATCCTCCGCACTGCTTATAGCCCTGATGACACCCGGGCAGAAGCCGGAATGCGGATCTATCTCGACCTTAATCATAAATGGTGTATTTGCCGCGCAGAAGGCCCTTCACCCAGGCTATCTCCTCGCTGAGGGTCATATCGCTGTTGTCGAGCACATAGGCGTCCGCTGCCTGACGGAGGGGCGAAGTCTCGCGGTGCGAGTCGATATAGTCGCGCTGACGCAGGTTCTCCACAACGTCCTCCATCACCGGGTTTTCGCCCTTGGCGACGAGTTCGTCGTAGCGGCGCTGAGCGCGCACCTGCTCCGAAGCTGTCATAAAAATCTTCACCTGCGCGTCGGGGAACACGGTCGTTCCGATGTCGCGCCCATCCATCACCACATTGCCCTGACGGCCGAACTCGTGGAGCTTCTCATCGACGAAATTGCGCACATAGGGAAGCGCGGCGATAGGGCTCACCTGGGCCGAAACCTCGAGCGTGCGGATCTCCCTCTCCACGCAGCGGTCGCCTATGAACGTGCGGTTGTCGGCACTGAAACGCAGAGGCAGGCTCCGCAGCGCCCCTTCCAGTTCGGGACGGATGATGTTCATACGCGAGATGAGATGCTCTTCCTGAGCGAAAAGCGTTACGGCGCGGTACAGTGCGCCCGAGTCGAGATACACGAGGCCGAGTTCCTTCGCAAGAAGTTTCGCGAAAGTGCTCTTGCCCGTGCTGCTGCAGCCGTCTATGGCTATGATGATATCGGGAAGTTTCATAAATACACTGGCAAATATAATATTTTCGACCCGAAAATCACTATCTTCGCCACCGGTATGAAAATTCTGATAATCGACGACGAACGCGCAATCCGCGGTTCGCTTTCTGAAATCCTGAGCGACGAAGGTTACGAAGTGGCCTGCGCCGAAGACGGTGCCACAGGACTCGAGAAGGCCCTGGGCGAACATTTCGACATAATCTTCTGCGACATCAAGATGCCCGGGATGGACGGAGTCGAGGTACTCGGCCGCCTGACCGGAGAAGGCATAGATTCGTCGATTGTGATGATGAGCGGCCACGGCGACATCGACACCGCCGTGGAGTGCATAAAGAAGGGCGCATACGACTTTATCCAGAAGCCTCTCGACCTCAACCGCCTTCTCATAACCATAAAGAACGCCAACGAAAAGAGCACCCTCATCGGGCAGAACCGCATCCTCAAGAAAAAGGTCTTCGGAGCCGAGATGATAGGCCAGTCCGAAGGCATCTGCCAGATACGCCAGATGATTCAGAAAGTTGCGCCCACTCCGGCAAGAGTGCTTATCTACGGTCCCAACGGTTCCGGAAAGGAGCTTGTCGCAAGGCAGCTGCACGCCCTCAGCGACCGCAGCAAGATGCCTTACATCGAGGTCAACTGCGCCGCCATTCCGTCGGAGCTGATCGAAAGCGAACTCTTCGGACACGAAAAAGGTTCGTTCACCTCGGCGATCAAACAGCACAAAGGCAAATTCGAGCAGGCCGACGGCGGCACTCTCTTCCTTGACGAGATAGGCGATATGTCACTCAGCGCACAGGCCAAGGTGCTCCGTGTCCTGCAGGAGAACAAACTCAGCCGCGTGGGCAGCGACGTCGACATCAAGGTGAACGTCCGCGTAATCGCCGCGACCAACAAGAACCTCCGTGACGAGATCGAGGCCGGCCGTTTCCGCGAAGACCTCTACCATCGCCTGAGCGTGATAGTCATCAACGTCCCCTCGCTGGACGAGCGCAAGAGCGACATTCCCCTTCTGATAGATTACTTCGTGGAGCAGTTGGGCGCAGAAGCCGCTCTGCCGCGCAAGACTTTCTCCGCCGCAGCCGTGAAGGCACTGCAGGAGCGTTCGTGGAAGGGTAACATCAGGGAGCTGCGCAACGTCGTGGAGCGTCTGCTCATACTCGGTGGCAGCGAGATTTCTCTCGAAGATGTAAAGACTTACTGCTGATCGGCAGCCGGGACAGATTCAGCGGCGGCCTCTGCGGGGGCTGCCGTTTTTGTTTCTGCGGGAGCGGCCTTGGCCGAAGGGGCTTCGGCGGGAGCGGTTTCAGCTGCAGCGGCAGCCTTGGCGGCCAGCTGCGCTTCGTGGTCGGCACGGGCGCGGTCCACGCTCACGGAGCGCTTCAGCACGAATCCGGCACCCAGATACTTGGTGCGCACGTCCTCGTCGGCGGCCAGTTCGGCGGGAGTACCCTGCTGAAGGATGGTTCCTTCGTAAAGCAGATATGCCCTGTCGGTGATAGCCAGTGTTTCACCCACGTTGTGGTCGGTGATGATGACACCGATATTCTTGTACTTTAGTTTAGCGATGATGTACTGGATGTCCTCCACCGCGATGGGGTCGACTCCTGCGAAAGGCTCATCCAGAAGGATGAACTTCGGGTCTATGGCCAGGGCGCGGGCAATCTCGCATCGGCGGCGCTCACCACCGGAAAGCTGGACACCCTTGCTCTTGCGCACCTTGGAGAGGTTGAACTCCGAAATGAGAGACTCGAGCCTTTCCTTGCGCTCTTCCAGAGGCATACCCTTCATCTCCATAACGGAGAGGATGTTGTTCTCCACGCTCATCTTGCGGAACACGGAGGCATCCTGCGGAAGGTAACCGACACCCAGCTGGGCGCGTTTGTACATAGGGAGCTTGGTTATCTCGATATCATCCAGGAAAACGCGGCCGTCGTTAGGTTCAATCTGGCCGGTGATCATATAGAAGCTGGTGGTCTTTCCGGCTCCGTTCGGGCCGAGGAAACCGACTATCTCACCCTGGTTTACTTCCATCGAGACACCCTTCACAACCGTGCGGATGCCGTATTTCTTAACTAGATTCTCGCAATGCAGTTTCATTGTACGTCCAATTCAAGGTCTTTAACTATGCCCAGCACGCCGGGGTTTTCCTCCATCATCACTTTTGCCTTGTCGGAGGGGAGGTAGATCATTTGTTCCTGCTCCTCGGATGGGATCACTCCCACCTCGAGCCTTACGGCAGCCGATCCTGCGGCGGAGCGGAACTCGGTTTCGAGGCCGCGGAGTATCTTTTCCTCAATCCAGCTCTTCTGCGCTTCACTGACCACATCGAAACGGAGGGTTTTGTGGCCGTCGGCTTCGGACACCGATACGGCGGCGTTCATAAGTGCGTTGCAAAGACGCGGCTGGTTGCTCTTCGAGGCGGCAATGTTCTTCCAGGCCTCAACGAGCGCTTCGTCAGAAGGCAGTGCAGCAGAGGACACAGAGGCAGCGGCAGCCTGCTGGGGTTCAGCGGCAGCGGCCGGGGCCGAAGTAAGTGCGCCGATGGATATGCCGGCACCTTTACGCACGGGGGCCGGTTTTTGTGCGGCGGGGGCTACGGCAGGGGCGGGCGCCGGAGCGGGCTTCGAAGCAGGGGCTTCGGCGGGTTTCGGAGCGTGGGCGCTCTGAACTGCCGGAGCTGCGACCGGAGCGGGCTGTGCAGCGGGTGCAGGGGCGCTCTGAACTGCCGGAGCCGCGGCCGGAGCGGAGGCTTCGGCGGACTTCGGCGCGGGGGCGGGGGCGCTCTGTGCGACGTTCTGAGCGGCAGGGGCCTTCATCAGGAAGCACAGGCGCATCAGCGCGAACTCTATGTGCAGGCGCTGGTTCGACGCGGCCTTATAGCCGGCATCGCAGGCCGTGGTAACATCGAGCGCATCGTACAGGAACTTCACCGGGCAGGCGGAGCCTTGCGCGCGGTAGCGTTCCTTCAGGCTTTCAGGGAAGTCGAGCAGGGCCTCGAGCCCACCCGTGCGGCTGACGAGCAGATCGCGCAGATGTTCGCTCAGCGATGTCACGAAATACTGGGCGTTGAACCCTTTGCGCAGCACTTCGTCAAAAGCGAGCAGAGCATCGGCATAATCGCCCTTCAGTGCGGCGTCGACAATGCGGAACCCGTACTCGTAGTCAAGCACGTTGAGGTTCGCGAGCACATCGGCGTATTTTATGTCCTGGCCGCAGAAAGCGACCGTCTGGTCAAAGATGGTAAGAGCATCGCGCATGGCGCCGTCGGCCTTGCGGGCGATGACGTGCAGCGACTCGTCGTCAACATTCACCCCTTCCTTCGAAGCTATGCCACGCAGATTGCGTACTATGTCGCCGACGCTTATGCGGTTGAAGTCGTAGGTCTGGCAACGGCTGAGGATGGTGGGGAGAATCTTGTGCTTCTCTGTCGTACAGAGTATGAAGATGGCGTGTGCGGGCGGTTCTTCAAGCGTCTTGAGGAAGGCGTTGAAGGCCGATGACGAGAGCATATGGACCTCATCGATGATGTACACGCTGTAGCGGCCGACCTGGGGCGGAATCTGCACCTTGTCCATAAGGGCCTTGATGTCCTCGACACCATTGTTCGAGGCGGCATCGAGCTCGTGGATGCAGTACGAACGGCCTTCGGCAAAAGAGATGCAGCTCTCGCACTGCCCGCAGGGCTCCATATCGGGGCCCGGGTTCGAACAGTTGATGGCCTTGGCGAAGATGCGTGCGGTGCTGGTCTTGCCCACTCCGCGCGGACCGCAGAAAAGATAGGCGTGAGCGAGCTGCCCGCGCTGGATGGAATTCTTGAGCGTGCGCGCTATATTGTCCTGCCCGATAAGCGTTTCGAACGAGTCGGGACGGTACTTGCGTGCTGATACGACATACTCTGACATAGCCCACAAATTTAAGAAATACTTTTGAATATTCACGATTCGTTGCTACCTTGCAGTGAAAGATGACTATCGGCATTTCAACAGGCACACGGGGTAGGCTCCGCCCTCTGTTCGGGGCGATTCTGCTGCTGACCCTATTCCTGACGGCAAGCCTTCCGGCGGCCGGCCAGGCGAAGATCTTTACCAAGAAAGCCCGCATCGCTGACTTCCCCATCAAAACCGTAAAGGTCGTGATGAGCGGTAACGCAATCCTGGACCTGGCTCTTCAAAAGGAGATGACCGAACGCTGGTATCTCTCCCCCTATGAATTCTGCTCGGTGGACGACTTCAACCGGCTGGAATCGGACCCCAACTACTACTTCCTCCGCTTCGTGCTGAGGCCCTCCGACCCCGGGCTCGTGTTCCTCTCGCTTATGAAGGGCGGCACGCTCGAAACGCGCCAGACCACCGACACCCGCTACGAACTCGTTCGCCTGCCTTTCGCGCCGGAGGGCATGGGTTCGACACGCGAATACATCTTCCTCGGCGCGTTCCTGGAGATTCTGCAACAATACGTCGAGGACGCCATAGCCGCCGACAGGCTCGGCTATCTGGGCCTCTGGTCGCAGAACAAGCTGCTGAAGATGAGCGGCCTCACTATTCTTATCGCCGATGAGGACATAAGCCCCGAAGGACGGCAGCGCGCCGAACAGACCGGCGGCGCCATCACGGTCGTCGAAACAGACGAGGCCGATGCGGCTCTGCTTGAAGGCGCCGATGACACTCTCGTATCCTTCTGCGTAAGCCCTTACGAGCCCTCACTGCGCGCGCATTGCTACGATATGCTCATCCGCACCGATACCGGCGAGCTGTACCGCTTCAGCCGGCATCGCTACACTTCCGAAGGCAAACGCGGATTCGGTGCCGCGGAAATCAATATGTTGCACAACATCCTTTCAAGAAATGCTGACAGGTCAGACAAGTGACGGAATGCGCTATGCGGCCAAGCGCCGCCCCGGGGCCGTAGCGTGCTGCTCGATCAGCGTAGGCTGCGGCACTCGCGCCGAAGCTCCTCAGCCCGAGGGCACGGCTCACTTCGTCGAGCACGCCATCTTTAGAGGTACGGCATCGCGCTCCGCCCGCGAAATCAACAGCTGCCTCGATCTGCTGGGAGGCGAACTCAACGCCTTCACTACCAAGGAAGAAATAGTGCTGCACGCCACCGTGCTGAAGGAAGACCTCGCAGTAGCGCTCGACCTGCTCTTCGACCTCGCGCGCAACGCCAGTTTTCCCGAAGACGAGATAGAGATCGAGCGCGGAGTCATCCTGGACGAGATAATCTCATCGGCCGACATCCCCTCGGAAGACATCTACGACAACTTCGAAAGCCGCCTCTTTGCGGGTTCGGAGCTCGGCCGCAGGATTCTGGGCACCTGCGAATCAGTGCGGAAGGTCACGCGCGACGACCTCGCCGCCTTCTACCATCGCTGCTTCATCCCCGCAGGCATGGCCGTCTCGGTCGTCGCCGACCTCGACGAAGAGCAGATGGTGGCAATGATCAAAGACAGCTCCTGAGGTTGCCCGCGGCCAGGTGGTATGGAACAAGGGCGGAGACTACGCCCTCATTGCCGCTGGCGATTGAATACGGGTTGTACCAAACAAGGACTCCTTCCTGCACAAGGGCGCACCCGTCGGCTCCGGCGATGAGTGCCGCACTGTCGGAGAACGAATGATATTCTGTCCACAAACCGCCATCCTGAACGCGGAGGAACTTGACGGCCTGGTCTGCAAAGTCGGCGAAACCCTTTCTGCGGATGATATCATCAAGCCGCAGCACCCTGCCCGTTCGGGTGTCGATAGTGAACCACTGCCTGACGGTGTGATTTCCGGCGTTTCCGCTGTCCTCCCAGACATCGCGCTGCATCGTGCAGCAGTGCCCGAGCCAGCAGACCTCAGTCAGAAGTATCCCGCCCTGCGGCACGGGGTCTCCGAACGGAAGAGGTTCCCGAGCGGAGTTTTCGCCTCCCAGAGCCTGGAAGTAATACTCGACTATGTCTTCCACGCCGGAGTCTTCACGCAGTTCCATAAGTTTGGCGTCGCGCACAAATGCCAGGTCGCGGCAGAAATACATCAGCCGTTCCGACACCCATTCCAGCACGGTGCGATCGGGATGACATTGGACACCGATGCTGTATTGCCCAGTGGTTCTGGACACCATTTCCGGGATATCAGGGACAGCGGGGGCGGGAAGATTGTCGTCAGCAAAAGACGTCGCGGCTATGGCCAGCAGCAGTGCAGGAACAAGAGCAGCGGCAAGAAGAAGTTGTTTCATAATCACGGTTATTTTATCTGCTAATATTCCACGATTTCCAGTTTTCTCCTACTATTGAGGATGGAATTACCGTGGGACTTTGCATTTTTCCTAGAATACTACTTTGCTGACGAACATTTTGGCTGATATAGTCGCTTAACTCTTGATAAGAGACGTCTCCTCCTGTTTCCTGAAGTTTCTTCAACAGATAGTATGTGAACAATCCATGGGATTCACTGATTAAAGGCATTGCCGTCTCATTTCCTTGAGCGGCTGAGAAAACCACCATGTTTCCGGTCGGGTCAGCCTCTTTAGCCTTAATGACTACTCCACGAAGAGACGGGACCAGCATTTCACCATCTCGGTTTGCTCCGCTAAAACAAGCGTCTATGAACACCGTTATTGACCGGCTCGGCAAAGAGCCCAATGACGCGTATAATGTCTGCAACTTATATCCAGTCTTCACATTACTCCCTATTCCATCAACAGGAAGGAGATACGAGTCCTTGCTAGATTCATCAGGAACGCCATGGCCAGCATAATAGAATATTGCCTTCGCTTGACCCTCATAAGACTTCAAAACATTCTCAAGCCAGTTGACTTCTCCTTGAATATTGTTAAGCGTCGCATTCGGGACATAGTGGATGTTACGGGCCGGGATGCCTAGTGCTTTTTCGCAGTATTCCTTAAAAACACTTCCGTCATTAATTGCATATGGCACGGAAGACGCGTTCTGATAGTTTTCATTAGCGACGATAACAGCGAAGGTCTTATCATTGATATATCGGGACACAGGTATCTCTTTGTCGACAGAACTATGAAGGTAGCCTATGGCTATCTCTTTTCGTTCTTCCTTCTGCTCGTCAACGACTATTTTTGTGTTTGTAAAATTCTGATTCAAACTCAATGTGATAGTTCGGCTCTCTGCATATTTGCCATATTTTTCCATAACATCTACCACAACCGGAATAGTCTCCTTATCGTAGTTTACCATCGCAATAAGAGGGTATTCTATTGATTTGGTTTCTCCACCATTCACTTCGTTGAAACTAATGCTCCTAAGGTTGTCGTCAAGCAACGTGACGCCAGATGGCACTGTGACTTTAATATTTACATTTTCCGCCTTCCCATATCGCGTATTCTGCAAAAGGACCTGTAGGTCGAAAGGTATTCGTTTCTCTATTTTTGCGCTTGATGAAGTTCCCGATATGGAGTAGTCGACAACCATCAACATGGGAGGCTCAAATTGTCTTGTATTTATTGCTAATTGAATAGCCTCGGTTCCGAAGCCTTGGGCTTCCTCTATTTGGATAGAAAAGTCGACTTTCCCATTTTTTGTTCCGAGGCCAGATTCAATCGGAATAGTAACAGGAACGGTTTGCCCCGACGGGATTATACCCAATTTATGATCCAGGTAATTGATTCCATCGGTGGTTCCAATAGCAGTAATTCTGGCATAGCATCCCATAGCATCTCCAGCTCCGCTATTCTTAACTTGGAAACGGATATAACATTTTTCATTAGCATCGATTGCGTTATTTTCCCCCTCATCGGAAAAGAAAACTGACCCAGCATCAATATTAAGCACGGGCGGTATCACTTCCTTGGCTATATAGAAGTTTTTGGGTGAGCTAATATTTGGTTGAGCGTACAACGGGGCGGGAAAGAGTGAATGCAAAAGAACAAGCGAGCAAACAAGAAGGATTTCATTTTTCATTTTATGTGCAATATTTTTTATCTATTACTCTTAATCATTCCAATTAGCGTTCATATTCCCGCACTAATCTAAATGCACAATATTGGCGTGATGAATAATTATTCCCATTATCAGGGATATCATGTAATTTACACTCCGGCAAAACTAATTCTTGCACAGTTGAAGTGAGACCATCCACTTTTATTTCACTTCCCGTACAATAACGACCCGTAACTCCAACATCTTCAACGGACAAATCGTCATAACCATAACTGTAACTATATCTGCCCGCAATTCTTCCGCAGCACGGGATAAAAACAGCACCACAGTTTTGCATAATTCTCCATGTGTCCAAGTCAATTATTTCCCCCTCTGTAAATGACTTGATGTAATTCGGGCGGACCCAATCATCCGGGAGAAGTAATAACCCATCAATGTTGTTTATGGTTACAATGTTATGGAATACTGATGCGTTTTTTCGCTTGGTTAACAGATAATTCCATTCTTCCGGGGTAGCAAACCGCCACTTTTCAGCATCATTCCCAACATTAATTAATTGAGAACCATTATATGTTTTTTGGGGATAAAACATATCATGTTTTTCGGCAATGCCATGAAATGCCTTCGAACCGCTTTGTATAATTACAAGGTTATCTTCCCCAAGAACATCATACTGGTTTGTAGAAAAATATCCATATGTCATTTCAGACGTATTATTTTGGATCAGATTCCCCTGCGAAAAGAAGATTTGTTTCGTGTCGGATACCGAAAATAGTCCAGCGACTGCGCCAAGTGGAACAGATGTCGTCTCAAACTCAATAACGGGGCCATAGAATGTTGAAATTTGGTTTTTTACATATCTTCTCGCAAAAATGGTTTCCCCGGAGGGAAGAGCTGGTAAATCAATAACATTTGTTTTAGCGTCTTTATCAATTACATAACAGAACTGATTTGTGTCGGGATTTGACATAGTCGAATAACATACCCCTTGTTCAATAACGCCATTATCCCCGTATGAGTTAATCTTGCAAATGATTCTAGCGGAAACCGTTGAGATATTTCCAACACTAATCTCGCCAAAAGTAACAGGGTAATATGTCGTAGTAAATGTGGTTACCTCTCCATAAGATATACCATACTCGGTAATTGCAAATGGCCGCACATAATACTGAGTAAATTGAGTAAGATTAGATGCATTTATTTGATAATAACCTGTGGAAACAGGTGATGACACCGTCACAATGTTATCCGACGTGGTCGGATTTATTGACACGCCATAACAAAAGCCAAGAGTTGAAACTAGAACTCCACCCATTGACTCAAGTTTAGCACCGAATGTAGCCGATGTCGGTTGTATGTCGCATACGGAGGCCGCGCCAAGCGTTGCAAGTCCTGCAACAGTATGAATTTTTATCTCGTCTGAATAAGTCGTTTCATATTTAGTAGTGGCATATGCCTTTATATAGTAATCAGAATCCGAAACGAGTTTGGAAAGCGTAGCGCTCATGGAGCCGATTCCACCGTCAACGGCCGTTTTTGACGAGTTTGTTGTCGGTCCAGATGTTGTGCTATAGCAGAACCCTCTGCTGAGAATGTCCGTACCCCCGTTTTCAGTTACATTGCAAGAGGCGTCAGCAGTGGTTTGCCCAACGTTCGATACTGTGAGCCCAGACAATACGGCGATTCCACTCTTTGTCGAAACAGAAACTTGACCAGAATAATAGGTTCCGATGGCGTTTTTTACATAGGCCCTTACGTAATAAGCAGTATTACGCTGGAGCGATGAAATCGTTGCGGAATATGTTGACGAGCTGGATGATGATGTGACTTTATTATTGGATATCGTTGGCATCGTATTCGTTGAATAGCAGAAACCTCGTTCCAAAATATTACTACCACCATCATCATCAATGGAAACAGATATCTCAGCAGAGTCCGCCAAAATGTTGGATGATGCAAGTCCGGTAAATACTACAGTTCCAGTCTTTGTGGTGAAAGATAACTGGCTCCCGTAGACCGTTCCATAAGAAGTTGTGGCAAATGCCCGGACGTAATATTTCGTATCCGGTTCTAATGAGGAAACCGTTTTTGTCATAACACCGGTAGACCCAGTAACGGTTACTTTTGCAGAGGAAACTGTAGGATTTTCCGTCGTAGAATAACAGAATCCACGTTCAATAATAGAAGCACCATTTGCAGACGGCACTTTACCATTAAAGGTGGCCGATTGAGCTTTAATATCTGTTATGGATGAGGTCGAAACGTCCGCCATTCCCGACAATGTCTTTACGGAAACTTGTGTGCCATAATAGGTTCCAACAGCATTTACAGCAAACGGCCGGATGTAATATGTAACATTGTTTGTGAGCCCAGAAACTGTTGAAGAGAGCGGCCCAACCGTTCCAGAGACCTCGACGGTATTACTTTGTGTGGTGGGATTTTGAGATGTGCTATAACAGAATCCGCGTTTAGTAATGGTGCTGTTTCCATCTGAGGATATTGTAGTGCTTACCTTGAAAGAGGATACAGTAATGTCAGCGGTTGATGAGGCGCTGAATGAAACCACACCATCGGAAGTTGTAAAGCTTTCTTGTGCTCCGTAGTGTGTGCCATAACCATTAACCGCATATACACGCACATAATACTTGGTTGCAGGATTCAGGCCAGTGACATTCTTTGAAACGGAGCCAGTTGTACCATCGATGATAATTTTTGTAGAAGATGTCGTCGGATTAGAGCTTGTGCTGTAGCAGAAACCACGCTCAGTTATATTGCTGCCGCCGTCTGAGGTGATAATACCATTCAAAGTCGCAGATTGAGACATGATCTCTGTGGCAGCAGTCGTTGAAAGAGTCGCCACGCCATCAAGTGTTGTCGCCGACACTTCCTGACTATAATATGTACCACTCTCATTTGTGGCATATGCGCGGAAATAATAGACGGTCTTATTCTTCAACCCGGAGATCGTCAATGAATATTCTCCGACCGTTCCACTGGTTTTTGCGACATTATCAGATATCGTTGGATTCTTGGTAAGTCCATAACAGAATCCTCTCTCAGATATAATTCCACCTCCGGCTGAAATGACGCTGCTGGTCACAATCGCTGACTCGGCGGCAATATTTGAAACGATCGGAGCAGTAAACTGAATAATACCATCTACAGTTATGAATGATAGTTCTTCGCTATAGAACGTGCTGTTTGCATTTGTAGCGAAAGCCCTAACATAGTATGTAGTTCCGCTGTTTAGATTTTTAATAGTACCGACAAGCGATGACGTTGAACCGCTTACCACATAAACGCCGTCATCTGTTGTTGGATTCTTGCTTGTAGAATAGCAAAAACCGCATCTTGTCACAGAGCTACCTCCGTTTGACGTTATCGAACAAGCGGCCGACACGGAAGATGCTGTGATGTTAGAACAAGTCAATTCCCCGAACTGTACGGCATCATACAACGTTGTAAAGGAGATATTCTCTCCATAGAATGTCCCGATCCCATTAATCGCATAAGCACGAACATAGTATGTCGTATTTTGCGGAAGGTTCCACAGCGAATATTCAAATTCGCCAACGGCTTTTCCGATAACGGCTATCTTATTATTGCTTATAGTAGGATCTGCTGATGTGGAATAGCAGAAACCTCTTTGCGTGATGGCGCTTCCTCCATCAAAAGAGACAGATCCCTTTAGCTTTGCGGAGTTCTTGGTTACAGACTCTGGACTAAGCGTATTGATAAGAACCTTTCCATCGAGAGTCTTGAAAGAACTCGGTTCGCCATCATATTCACCATCAGAGGTATTTGCATAACACCACACAGAGTATTCCGTATCTGGTTTTAGTTTTGTAATGACGGTTTTTGAATCAGCATTGACCGTTATGATATCTGAAAAATTGCTCTCTTTATATCGGAATCCTCGTTCTTCTATTTCAACGCCACCGGAATCAGCCACGCCTCCGGTCAATGAAGCGGATGTTGCAGTCACCTCCGTTATGGTAAGAGGATTAAATGAGAGCGACTTACATGTCGTGAAATACTTAGTTTCACCTTCGCCTCTACCTATTTCAGACTTTGCATAGGCGCGATAGTAATACTTGGTATCATACTTAAGCTGGCTCACCAAAAATGAAAACTCCTGCAAAGAAGACTTGTACTCCTTCATATCATTTTCGTTTTCACCAACCAAAAAGCCCTTCTCAACAATATCTTTACCACAGGAAAAAGTCACTTCTCCGTTGAGTGTTGCTGTCGTGCCAGATATATTAGTCGCCTCACATGTCACAACTTGCGGAACAACATAATCGCTTGTTGCGAAACTGCGATTGGCCTTATCTCGATATTCGCTAACCTTATTAACCGCGATATATCTATAATAATATGTGGTTTGAATGGACAACCCATCCAAAGTAATGGAATACTGTTCTCCTTCCTTTGTCATTTTTTTCTTCAGGCAGTCCTTGAATGCGTCATTATCAGCATACTCAATGAATATAGAAGAAATCGTTATGTCACCAGATGCCGCACAAGACACGCGAGCATCCGTAAAGGATGGCTTCACCGTGTCAAGAAATAAAAGATCGCCTACTGGGATTAGCCTATCCTCTTTAACGCAGGACGAGGTGGACAAGATTGAAAAACCTATGATAACAAATACAATAAACCTTTTCATATTCACAACTCCCATCTATTAAAAAACACACCCAATTCCAAGATTTGCATCAACCTGACCGCAAACGATGTCTACACCTGCGGATAAACAAAGATGATTAAGGCTTGCCATAAGCCCAATATCTATTGTACGCCCACAATATGACAGTGGGACATTATGCACCCACTGTCCATCTAATGTCTGCCAGTCCACCCGGCATCGCCCATAGCCAATCCCCGCATTCAAGTAAACCGGAACTCCCAAGCGCACAACCAATCCACCCACACCATATATCTTAGACTTACTGGCAAGACCGGAATATGCAGGAAAAACCTCATCTACATCACCATACTCATCACAGGAATATTTACAATTCTGTGGGACCGCCAACGTGGTTAGCGCTTTAACATACCATCCAATCCGTCCCAATTGCCCAACCGAAAAACCAGCAGTTGGCCCGGAATCAAATGAATAACCTCCAATTAGCATAGCGTATGTTCTCCAGCACACCTTTCCCTTTACCACGAAACTAAGATGCTCTCCTTGAAAGTTTTTTTGGGGATACTGGTCGAGCACCTTCCACACAATTTTGTTATCCTTACCCGGGTTAATCCTTTTCCCGACGCTGCCACTAAGAAATTCACTTGGCAGCTCTGTGATTGTTCTGCCTCCATCATATGTAATAAACACTGAAATATTGGATTTCTCTTTAAGGTCATAGGTTATTGCTATGGACTTACCCTCCTGATTCGCATCAACGTTTGCCACGTTCTGTGCGTAAGCTGATGTTGCAGCGAATATTGATAGGACAGCAACAGATATTATTGAAACGACTCTCATAATGAATATACCTTGACGGGGTGATTTAGATACTTTGGAATACTCATTCCTATTGTTGAACCGATATATGAAGGATCGCATACATAAAATTTTGAATCCTTTATACTAACATATGCGCCCTTTATATCTTCGGGAAGCCTAACCGCGGTGGAGATGTGATCCCCATAATCAAGTAAAACCGCATCTAGTCCCGTAACATTTCGGACTAGATACGTAAAAAGGACTGCACGGTCTTCGCAGTCGTTGAATTTATAGTAATAGTTTTCTTCCAGAAAAAATGGCTTTTCAACTCCAAATTGCTCAATATCCGTCTTATAAGGGAAGTCAACTTGGACATATTTCAGAAGACTGTTGATTTGTTCCAGCGTAGACTGCGATGTCAATTTTGTTCTTACGGTCTGTAATAGCTCGTCGGAAAAACTGACGTCTGGCATAGACGAAGCATAAACTTCAATGGAAGTCTGAGGATAAGTGTTGTAAAATCTCATCATCTGTCGGTTTATCGGCACAGATAGAACAGCATTCAAAGAGGAGGCATTCTGGTCAACTCTAATGACATCGCTACCGCCAAGGCACATCGGAGACTTGATTCTTAAATCTAGGGGCGCCACCTTAGTAGAAAGAGTGCAGTTATAGGTATAGACATCTTGCACTCTTCGGATTGGCTCGGCAAAATAGAAAATATAAGTGTCGATAATAACATACTTTCTAAAATACACTGGTTGCTTGGATGCAAACAAACACGTCAGCCGGTCATCAATTCTGGCGACCTTGAACATGAGCCCCATCTGGTTCATGATGAAGACAGTAAACAATTGCTGCTCGGAGTTCTGGTTTTGAGGGAACAGACATTCTGACAAACCTTTTACCCACTCGTATTCGCCCCAATCATTCAAATGAATCTGAGATTTCGCTGCCTTAATTGCATTGACAATAATCGAATAATTACTGTCGCTTAAAGCTGACCAATAGACCGATACGTCTTTTTCTGAGATCCCGGAAGGATGGAGGCGCCCATATCCGGCCGGGACCTTCACTTCCTGTTTGCTGCCATAGAACATAAAAGATATAGTCTCAAGATTACCCTGATATATCCCAGCGGCAGTTTCCGCATCCATATTTGTCGGCCATTTGTCGGGCATCACCTCTATGGTCTCCGATACCGGCAAGGATTTGTTGGATACATTTTGCGTGGCATCAGCAATTGGAAGAATTTGAGGGTCAGGGCTATTTGCTCTCGGCTTACCTTCTGAAACTTGATATTTATTCCAATCTTGTTTCAGCTCTTTAGCGAAGTTCGTATTCAAGCTGTCAGTATGAGCAGAAAATGAACTTAGCGTTTGCCGAGAGAACTGAGAATACCGTTCTTGATACGAGTTCTGGGCCGCCAGTCGTAGACTGATTGCCAACAAGAAAAGAATTACATTCAGGCACCTCAATTTATTCATCAATCACCAAGGTCTTTATTGCAGTAGAGTCAACCGTGACTTTACTTACACTATCTGGAACCATCTCCAACGAAGCATGAACAGACTGCATTTCAAAAACATCAGCCGGAGTCCCGTTCATATGCGAACTGCTGTTTGGCAGAAATATTACCGCTGCTATTGCACATACAGCAAAAGCTAGAGCTGCTCCACTCCAGATGAATATTTTATGACGAGTGAACCAAGACATCTGGATGGTTACGTTCTGCCCTGATTTTACACCAAGCTTTGACCCGACAAAATCATATGCTCTATTGGTGCAAAGATCTTCCGGAGCATCACTATCAACCAATTTGGCGGCCTTCAATATTTCTAATTCCTCGTCCACCTTAACAATATCCATTTAGTTCTTTACGAATCTGTTTCAGAAGCCTATTCTTTACTGTATATACGTAATCGGTTGTCATCCCGTATTCCTTCGCTACCGCTTCATATTCAGCATCCTCAAGAAAAAGTCGCTTTGCAATTTCTTTGTCGCGCTCACTCTTGATGTTTTCAATGGCATTCTTGATATCCATATCAACTCCTGTGTCAATACTCTCAACCCAATCTCCCCGGAAAGACTCCCACTTATTACTTATAGTAATGAGACCACTTAAATCTATCTTTGAGCGTTTATAGTCGCGGAAAAACCTATATGATACAGTGGATATCCATGTGCTTAAAGCCGCCTTGGTTGGATCAAATGCGCGAAGGCGCTTCCAGTCAGATTCATATAAATACATGAAAAACTCGTCGACGAGGTCAGAGATGTCAACCTTCTGGCGAAAAAGCTTATAGATATGATATTGGAAAGTAGCAGAGAATTTCTTGTAGAAGAAATAGACAATAACCTCTTGATCCCCATCAAGAACAGCGGAAACCAGTTTTTTGTCAGACCAGGACGAATAGTCGCGTCTATTTCTAAAAACGAATGCCATTATTTGAGCAATATGACTTTAGCGGATTTATTGTCCATCTCCGGCATTGTCATACCAATAGGGGCTCCTATATAGGTCGGGTCGCATACCAAATACCGGCCCGTATCCAAAGATATATAGTCGCCTTTTACATATTCCATAAATTTCACCGCAGTAGCAAGATGGCCGGGGTAATATACCAAAACAACATCAAGCCCTAGCAAATCTCTAACTAATCGAGAGAATAGAATAGAGCGATCCTCACAATCGCAATACGGATAATAGAGGGTCTCTTCAGAAAAGAATGCGCGATCTCCTCCCCATATCTTGTCATCATATTCGTATTCAAAAGCTGTTTGAACGAAATCGAGGAGAACGTCTGCTGCTTCCGGTGCGGTCTTTCCGTCTATGGCTCTAATTAGTGATGGATACAGCTGTTCCTTTACTTTTGCATCTATTGGAGTGTTCGCATAGAATGCCCAACGAGTCATTGGATTATCGTCGATTTGTGATGTGGGATAACAGCCGAAGAAATTAATCAGATTCAGATTTGTGTTGCAGGAAGCAATAGTAGAATATCCTTGTGACTTGAAAGCACGCCCGGGGGAAGCAGAATACTCCAATGCCGGGCCTTGCTGTATTTCTAGAGACAGTTCCCGTTCACTAGGGAAAACAACATTGGCAACGGCCATGCTATTTTCTTCGCCATCAAGCAGATAATAGAATGTCCCATCGATGTTGAAATATGGTAATTCATAAATCTGATGCTTGCTCGCAAATAAAAGGAAAACTGAATCGTCTGTCATCCCCAATCTCATTTTATACCCGGATTGACAGTAAAGAAAAGCAGTTAGTATAATGGCATCATTCTTATTGTCGAGAAAGCTCGAGGAAAACGCAAGAAGCATTTGCAAGTATGCCCAATCGCATAAATGATGATCTTCCCTGATTTTTAGACAATCGGCGATTATGTTATTGTAGTTTGGTCCGGACAATTTTTCCCAAATGTCAGCCACGGAATCACCATCCAAGGATGCTAAATGAAAGCAGTTATTCTCCTCCGCACGCACATTCAATTCTGTACCATAAAACTTGAATGAAAAGTTTGTTGGGATTATGACCGGCTTCTCTTCAATAGGCTCAACAGGAGATGGTTGCGGTTCAACCTCCGGGATAGGCACGACAACATCAATGGGAACTTCCTTGTCGCGAATAGGGGTCGTATCTTCTTTATCTTTAATTACCGGAGGCAACTCTTCTTCTTTGGGTTTAGGAATAGCAGGGGCTGCTTTATATTCTTCCCAAGCCTGACGCAGAAACTCGGCATACTTGTCATTACACTCTTTGCGGAAATTCCGATATGATGAAGTAGCCTGTTGCGTGAAACGCTCATACTTATCCTGGAAAGAGTTCTGCCCCATTGCCGGAAACGCAACAAAAGCAGACAAAAACAATAAATACAGACCCTTTTTCATGTGGTTAGTTCCGTATTGTAATGTCTCTAATCTTCAGGGTCATATCCTTGTCTTGACGTCTGTTCTTTGCCAACCAGCGTTGGAATTCATCAAAATCAAGGTTTGCAGGAGTGCTTATGTCATCATAAATCCTGTCATTCGCTTTCGTGAAGGGATGGGGAGAGAAAACCACATAGATTCTGTTTACCTCCGACTCTCCTGAACATGTCAAAGAATACTCACAATTGACCAGCCTTGGATTCTTGTTCTCGATAGTGCTATATTCAGACACTCCGTCTGCAAAAAACACATAGTGCACGCCACCCTTCACTTGAAAAGCCTGATTGGAGTCATATTTGAGAGGAAGAAGCCGGCTAACTCCTGTAAGATCGTATAGGTAAATCACAACGTAACCGTCCGTCGGAGATTTGAATGAAAGATACAGGTCATCTCCGTTATGGAATTCATCACTTTTGAACCTGTCATCAAAGCCATTCCTTAACACATCGGCCTGAAACAATGCCTTCGCAGATGTTGTCTCGCGTATTTTCCCCGTAATAGAAACAGTTATAACCTGCATATTATTGGCAAACTCATGAGTGATTTCCGGCTTGCCGATGGTCTCGATCCACTCCCCTTTCACTTCGCTCTCTCCAAGCGATAAAAAGTTAACGGACGAATCTGTCCCATCATTCTTTATCGTGGTGAAATTATTCACACCGACCACCGTTCCGAAATGCTCTTCAATGATTGCAACCTTAGCTCTTTCAATCGCTATCAACTGGGCCTGTTCAGGAGCAATGTTCATAGGAGAATAATACGTATTCGTACCAGATGCCGTCAGCACCCTCTGGGCCGACGACATCACTGGAAAAAAAAGAGCTAATAATACTATTGCAATACCGTACCGCATCATTTATTTTGCTCCCATATGGCATCGAGTTGTTCATGAAGGTCCTGTCCTTGCAATTCCAGTTCTTTCTCAATGACCGCCTTGGCGTCATCAATGGCCATCTTTGCATTATAAGCAAGTACAACTCTAACCTGTACGGCCTTGTTCGGTAGGTTTTTATAGCACTCTATAACAGTGAACGTTCTACCAAGTTTTTTGACTATCAAGTCCTTACTTGCTTTCACTGTAGAGACTAGCGACGCACCATCTTCTTGAGAAATTTGTTCATTTCCAATGGTGCTCTCGATAAGTGAAGTCACTTCTGTCTGAATCATACTCGCAAGATCCGACTTTGCCAATTCAATAGCCTGCATCTTTGCCGCATCATAAACGCCACCAACAGACATGGCGGCTCCAAAAATATATTTTGGCAAACCAGACTCTTCATACTCATAATTCATGTTGTAAGATTTGTCCAATTGCTTCTCGAGAGGCAACTGGCCAGGAGCGACAATCCAACCTTCTTTCGTTAGTTTTTTTGCCTCTTTATGGGCCACCTTTGATGCCCTAGCATTTAATTCTGATTGAGACAAATTGGCAATTTGTTTTCTCTCCTTAATAATGTCCTTTGTCGTCTGGGCATACATCGCATACACCGACATCAAGATAGCGAAAATGAATACAATTACTTTTTTCATATTAACTTGTTTTACTCTTGTTTCAATCTATATAGGAATGGTGCAATAGGAATCTATCAGAAATCTTTCTCCCAATATTTATTAATCTACGCTGACGCGATAAAGGCCATTCTCTATTTTAAATATCGTCACGGGAATAATGTCATATCCTCGTTGGTCATCTGCCTTAATTAATTGGAACGTAGGAATCGTGTTAATTACAATGTGATCAATTAACTTCGCTTTTTGTCCACAACATGGTTTAAATATGTACACATTTTCCTCACTAGATATTATTTCATCGACATTGATAAATTCTATCCCCAACACTATTCTTTTTACGGCTAATACCGAATATGTAAACCGCCGATTATGGCATGATTCCGGATTTACTCCATCTATCTGATGTCCAAAACTTTCGAAGTCCTGTCCATTGGGATTTGGTACAAGAATACGCCATTCATTTTCGTAAGACCAAACGGAATGCTTCACGGTACACTGTATTGACATCGCAACACTAGCAGACCGGTCAGGGATACAAACTTTAGGTAAACACTCCACATAATTAATTGGGAACGGACCGTAATATCGAAAATCAAACTTCCCAATATCAAACTCGACACATATCCCTTTCTTACCAGAATAGTGCGCCCACATTAATTCGTTAACACACGATGTTGCGAGAGAAATGATCCCACATTTTCGGTATTCTTCGGAATAAAATAAATCTTGCGACATCTTTTTGATCTCCTGGGGCGAAAATGTATTACACATTTCATTGTACTGATTACCAAAGAGGGCTTTTTCATCCTCAAAATGAATAATATTTTTATCACAGTCAAACGAATCATTTAACTGATAAGGATGGCTCGCATAAATGTACGATGACGTTATTGCATCAATACTATTCGGGGACAGTGAATAATACTTGTAAAATGACGAAGGGAAGGGATGTGCAACCTTATCGTATTCTATAGAGAACGCTTCATTGTCTAAATAGATCATATCCCCTATTTCAACCTTCTTTTGACACATTTTAAAACATCATCCCACCTCGGCCCCCACCGAACGAAAAAAACAAAACAAAAGACGTGGGAGATTACAGAGCTTATCTCGACCTCGGGCCTTGGCTGCCTTCACTAGAGATAAGCAACGTAAGGCCCACGTCTAAGATAATATATGGGGTCACACGCGCAGAGACGCGCGGAGAGCATAATCATCTGATGTGGACGTTCCGTTGCCGATATCTTCCTAGTGAAATCAAATTGCCAAGTTTGAGGTCAGAAGATAAACGTCAAGTAACGTCTTCAAATATGTCCGTCACAGCTAGCAGAAAAAAAGTTTTTCGGCCGCCTCTGTGCCACCCCAAAGGTAGAAATAATTTCTTTTCCTTCAGCTCTTTCAAAAACAATTATTTTCAGCGGCGGGATTTCGTCACAGCCAGGAGGATTCCGTCACAAAGGTGACGAGCATTGGTGTTGAGGAATTAACTTTATCCCCACTATGAAAAACGAAAGTAAAAACTCTGGGGAGAAAGACATTGCACGAAGCGGCAGTGCACAGCCGGATAATTTAAATACAGGAATACAAGGGAGAGGCCACTTTATTAACAGGATATCAGACTGGCTTTCCCCTATTACAATAGACTTGATAAAATCAGAATTAGCACTGCACAAAACGGACAACCTGACTAAGAGCGAGCTCCGCAATCTCCAAAGGGAGATTTCTTTCTCTCTGTTCCCAAACGATCCCGAACCAATCGGGATTATTGATTCAGGGTATCTCCCCTACTTCAACGACATCGGGATAACGGATAACATTATCTATTCCGGCAAAGCATATTTTGTTGACCACGCTTTGTTCTCTCATCCCGAGATAAAAACAGAAGAGTATGAACACCTACTTGATACTCTATCCGAGCCTGATTTAGTAAAACTGGATGACAGGCACGGAAACATAGCTTTGTTATTCATAAAAAAGTTCAACAAGTTTTTGTTGAAGTCATCAGAGCCGACGAGGAGAAGAGGCTCGTTCTTCACAAAACATTCTATTATAAAGACAAAGTTCCACAAAAGGCATTGCCTGATGTGGAACCTGTAAGGGTGGTACCGGAGGGCGGACATTCCTCCATCGATCCTGCGTAAGCAGTCAC
>JAGHTP010000015.1 GCA_018065265.1 Candidatus Cryptobacteroides aphodequi
AGAAAGAGTAAAAAATGGCCCTGGGATGCTGACAAATACACATTCTAGGGCCACATTATCTATCTCCCAAAGTTTATGGGCACGTTAGATGCAACCGTACAGACGGATAAACCATATTGGCTATCGAAAAATTGCCTCCTTCATCGGAATTTCTTACCTTTATCCTTAGGAATCTCTTTTGCACAACCGGCCGGTAATATTTGCACAACCGGGAGGGCAAAAAAACGGGTTCGTTTTTCTATTTCAGAAAATTTGGTTGTGCAAGCGTTGTGCAAGTGGCAAAAAGAAAGAGTTAACTCATTACAGTCTAATAAGTTAACTCTTCAAAACGTGCGGGTGAAGGCCGCACGCGATCTGCGGCAGCTCAGGAAAGAAATGCTATAAGTCTTAAGCATATCGGTGCCTTTTCTTTCAAAATTGCTAAATTTGCACCGATGGACCATAGAACGAAAACCATACGGAAAGTCACCCTGTGGGGAGCGGTAGGAAATCTGCTGCTTTCCGCATTCAAACTCGTGACCGGCATTATCGGCAACAGTGCGGCTATGGTGGCTGACGCTGTGCACTCGCTCTCCGACCTTGTTAGCGATGTCATCGTGCTGATATTCACTGTCGTGGCCGGTAAAGGCCGCGACAAGAGCCACGACTACGGTCACGGCAAGTTCGAGACTCTCGCCACATTCGCGGTAAGCCTGATTCTGCTGGCTGTCGGTGCCAAGATGGTCGCTTCGTGCGTAAGCAAGGTGCACGCCGTGCTTACCGGAGGCCTGGATGTCGAGGCGCCAGGCATTATTGCGGCGCTCGCGGCGCTTGTCTCCATTCTTGTCAAGGAAGGTCTGTATCAGTGGACCGCCAGGGTGGGGAAGAAGATAGACAGTCAGGTGATGATTGCCAACGCGTGGCATCACCGCTCCGACGCCCTTTCGTCAGTCGGCTCGCTCCTTGGCGTAGGCGGAGCCATTCTGCTTGGCGGCAAATGGGTGATTCTTGACCCTCTCGTCTGCGGCATCATCAGTATCGTGATAATTGTCGTCGCTGTGAAGATGGCCGCCCCGGCTCTTGCCGAACTTACAGACGCATCGCTCAGCGAAGATGTCGAGAAGCACATCGCCTCTGTTATCGAGTCGGTTGACGGCGTGCAGGATGTGCATAACCTCAAGACGCGCCGCTGCGGGCATTATTCTGTGGTGGAAGCGCATATTGTTGTCGATCCTTCGATGAGTGTTCGCGAGGCTCACGACATCACTGACGCCGCCGAAGACCGTCTCCGCGCCGAGTTCGGTGACGAGATCCAGGTTACCCTCCACATCGAGCCCTCGTGCGATGCACGCTAGGTTGTGGAAAACTCCTTGAGGAGACTACTTCGTGTAGTAGCGTATATAGTCTATGGCCATATAGCCCGGCAGACCTGTTCCGTCGGGGTCGCCCGGCCAGGGACCGCCAAGCTGTGCCGAAAGAATGAAATAGTACTCGTAATCCTCGAAAGGATATTTCTGCTTGGTGTTGTTCGAAGCCTTGCTGTATGTGTAAGTGGCTTTGCCGTCAATCAGATATTTGAAAACTCCGTCCTCGACAACCACAGAGTAGATATGGTACTGTGTAGGATCGCTGATCACCTGCGAACCGTTGCCGGCACCACCGTCGCCATTGGCAATGGAGTAGGGGGTATGCAGGGTCTGATAAGCCGTTTTGTACTTGCAGAGGTATTCGAGAATATCGATTTCGCCACCTGTCTCACGCGAAACGCCCTGTGCCATCATCCAGATGGCGGGCCAGAAGCCTCCGGTAAGCGTGCAGGCCGCCTTGACATCGATACGTCCGGTCACGCCTTCGCCGGCAAGCCTGAACCATACGAGGTTGTTGCTGCGAAGGGCACCTGAAACATAGCCCTTATAGCCGCGGGATGTGTCGCTAACCTTCTTGCAATTGAGATAAAGCGCGCCGCTCTTCACTTCAACAAGGCTCTCCTCGGGGTCAAAGGCACGGTTCCAGCCGTTGGATGCATCGCCACGCGCGCAGCGGTACCAGGTGCCCTGATAATCGACGGGAGCATTGAACTCGTCAGCCCACTGCAGATTCCAGCCCGAAGGAATGTCCTTGTCCGAAGCGGCAACCACATCGGGCGATAGGATCTGGTAGGTGTGCGATTCGCTTCCCTTGTCTACGCAGATGCTCTTCGCGCCCCAGTCGCCGTTAGCCGTATAGCCCTGAATGCCAGGGTTGAGCAGCGCCCTGATGGAACTGATGCCGTCGAACGTCTGGTTGTGACGCAGATATACGCTACCGGCCTGACTGTCGGCATCGTAGAAACGCTGTAAACCGTCGGCCAGTCGGGCGGAAATGCCGCACGCAGGACCGCTGAATGACACTTTTCCAGTCTTTGCGTCGAGTTTCCCGAAAGGCTTCACATCAACCGAAGCGCTCCACTGGCCCTGCTCGTTAGGCGTGGTGAACCAGTAGGGGCAGAACTTGGCGGCTGTATAGCCGCTGTCGAAGTAATAGAGTTTGTTGCCTGCCACCTGATAATCATTGGTCGGGGCGGGTGCGCTCCTGTATAGGAAGAAGTTGTTGGGCAGCTCTCCGCTCATCCACACGGCAATATTGTTTACCAGATACAGATAAGATGTGCCGCCTGCCTGTACAAGACCGCTGTTGTCGCCCGAGCCCTTGATGTTGATGAACATATTGGCGCAGAAGTCGACCTCGTCAAACGTAAGGCCGTTCGCGTTCTGCAGAAGCTTCATCTTGTAAGTGGTCGAGTTGGAGCCTGTGTGGAAGATGTTGCTGCGGATGCGCAGAGTCTTGAACGCGGTCGAAGTAACGCCAAGACCATTGAAAATACCGATCATATCGGCAGAAACCTTCCAATTGCAGCATTCGATGGCAGTTTCGGTAATCGTACCTTCGGGTGCGAGCAAAGTAGTGGGGAAGTCGAACGAACAGTCGTCAAGACCGAAGAATCCAATCTTGCCGCTATTGTGGATGAAAACCTCGTCGTTGGATGCGCCTATTCCGCTGCGGGTAATGTCGAAGCCCTTGATTGCGAAAGCGCTTCCGGCCTTGAGGGTTACTGGACCCTCGAAATCAAGCGACGAGTGTGCTGTAAGGTCGTTCGATACAATAATACAGTTAGAGAACGAAGCGCTCTTCGCGATTGTGAGTTTAGCGTCCTTCGATACGAAATATGCGCTGGCGGAAACTGCGGTTGCAATGGTGCTGTCCGCACTTACATATATAGCAGTTAGACCGCTCTGCTTGTCGAATTCGCGCCCGGCAATGGTGAGAGTTGCGCCGTCATTCCAGGCTGCGATAGTGCCCTCGAGAGGCTTCTCGTCTCCACCTTCTTCGCCGCCTTGCTCTCCGCCCTCATCGCCTCCTTCTTCACCACCTTCTTCTCCTCCTTCATCGCCGCCTTCTTCGCCACCCTGCTCGGTGCCGGGCTTTTCGGGCTCAATAGGATTACAGGAAGGACATAACGAAAGAATGGTCGAAGCGGCAAGAATTGCCAGAAGAAACTTGATAGATAATTTCATCGTTATTTGTGTCAAAATTTCCCAAATATAGCGATATTTTTTGTTAAATTTGTGGCTTGACGTGCTTCTCCGGCGCATCGGAGGCAGTCTGAATTGATTATTAACTATTTATAGAATACCGCTATGAGAAGGTCATTTATCGTCGCCGCGGCCCTTTGTGTATGCACCGCAGCCTTCGCCCAGTCAAAGCCGAAAATCGACTGGCCTGACTACAAATTCTCCACTGATCTCGAAAATCCCATCACCCCTGTAAAGAACCAGCACCGCAGCGGTACCTGCTGGGCTTACTCGACCATCGGCTTCGTGGAGAGCGAGATAATCCGCATCAACGGCATCGAAAACCCCGAGCAATATCCCGATCTTTCTGAATTCTTCGTAGTAAGCCACTCTTACGCCGACAGGGCCGAGAAGTACATCCGTCTTGACGGAAACCTCACCTTCAGCGCCGGCAGCGAGGCAGATGACGTGCTCGACGTTATCCGCGACTACGGTATCGTTCCCCAGGAGGCTATGACAGGAATGAACTATGGCACCGAACTCCCCGTACAGGGCGAGATGGACGCCGTTCTGTATGCATATGTTCAGGCTGTCGCCTCAAATCCCAACAAGACCCTCACCACCGCCTGGCAGAGGGGCTACAACGCCATCCTGGCAGAGTAT
Organism: Candidatus Cryptobacteroides aphodequi; assembly: GCA_018065265.1. Taxonomy (GTDB): domain Bacteria; phylum Bacteroidota; class Bacteroidia; order Bacteroidales; family UBA932; genus Cryptobacteroides; species Cryptobacteroides aphodequi. Next base: position 4,194 of record JAGHTP010000015.1, read on the forward strand.
CTCGGCAAATATCCCGAGACTTTCACCGTTGACGGAGTGGAATATACACCCGAAAGCTACCGCGATGCACTCGGCTTCAAGCCTGATGAGTACATCACTCTCACATCATTCACACACCACCCGTTCTACAGCTGGTTCGCAATCGAAGTTTGCGACAATTGGCGCTGGGACGAGGCTCTCAACGTGCCTGTCGATGAGATGATGTCAATTCTCGACGCCGCCCTCGAAAACGGCTATACAGCGGCCTGGGGCGCAGATGTCAGCCAGCCCGGCTTCACCCGCGACGGCCTCGGCGTGCTCGTTGACATTGAGATGACAAACAACAGCGGCTCTGACCGCGAGCGCTGGACAGGTGCAGCAGAACAGGCACCGAAAGGCAAGGCTGGCAAGATTGTCGAGCTTGTGCCTACACAGGAAACCCGTCAGACCGATTTCGACAACAAGACCGTCACCGACGACCACGGAATGCAGATCTTCGGCATCGCGCACGACCAGTTCGGCAAGAAGTATTATATGGTGAAGAACTCCTGGGGCCTGACAGGCAAATACGATGGCATCTGGTACATCACCGAGAGCTTCGTGAAGCAGCAGACCATTGACATCGTTCTTCACAAGAGCGCCCTCAGCGGGGAATTCGTTTCTGAACACAATATCAAGTAAATGTCCATAAAAAAATACATTCCCGACTGCATAACCTCTATGAACCTCGTCTGCGGGGTCCTCGGAGTGGTTTGTGCTTTCGGCGGAAAACTGGACATGGCATTCCTGCTTATGCTTGCAGGTGCCGTGTTCGATTTCTGCGACGGCAGCGCCGCAAGGCTTCTCGGGGCCTATTCCGACCTTGGAAAGGAACTCGACAGCCTCAGTGATCTTGTCACCTTCGGCGTTCTGCCCGCAACTATGATGTACAACCTGATGCGCAGCTGCACCTTCTCAAACGGCGCGCTCTGTCTTGTACCTCTGCTTATTGCCGTGTTCACCGGCATCAGGCTCGCAAGGTTCAATGTCGACGAGCGTCAGCATCTCTCGTTCATAGGGCTTGCCAGCCCGGTCAGCGCGCTGATCTGCGGCTCGCTCTGCTACTATGTCGCTTGCGAACCCGCTTCGACCCTCGCGATATGGTGCGGCAGCGCTGCATTCATCCCGGCCGTGAGCGTCGTGCTCTGCGCGCTGCTTGTCTGCCCTCTGCCGATGTTCTCGATGAAGATTACTAAGGACGACAGCAAAGCACTGAAGACCAAGCGTATAAGCCTTCTCGCCGAATGCGTGGTGACGGTTGCCATCGTGCTCGTACTTGGCTTCGACTGGTCGCTCGCCGCACTGCTGTGCTGCACAATTTACGTACTTAAGAATATTATTTACAGCATATTCTCTATATAGATGGGGTTCAAACTGAGCGTACTGCCTGAGGAGATAGAAAAACTCCCGCTCGGAGCATTTCCGGGCACTATACACGTAATCGACAAGCCCGGCCTGGCGTACAACAGCGCCATCGCCTATCTGCGCAAGCAGAAGGTTCTCGGCTTCGACACCGAGACCCGTCCCGTCTTTTCGCCGGGGCAGAAGCATCACGACGTGGCACTTGTCCAGCTCAGCGGCCCCGATCAGGCATTCCTCTTCAGAATCAACAAATTAGGGCTCCGCAAAAGGCTTCGTGCCGTACTCGCCGACCCTGATATCCTCAAGATCGGCGCAGCCTGCCACGACGACGTACGCGGCCTTCAGAAGCTTCACGGCTTCGAGGAAAAGAACTACGTCGACCTCCAGCGCGAGGTGTGGCAGTGGGGAATAAAGGACAAGAGCGTCAAGAAGATGGCCGCCAAC